>JASHRZ010000522.1 GCA_030037055.1 Alphaproteobacteria bacterium | reverse complement strand
CCGCCGCGGCCGAGCCGCAGCCCCGGCGCGGCGGCGTGCTCGATTTCGCGGTAGACGCCGAGCCCGGCAATTACGACTGCCACGCCAACGTCTCCTTCGCCTTTTTGCATCCGGTGGCGCCGCATTACTCGACCCTGCTCAAATTCGACGGCGACAGCTATCCGCAGGTGAAGGGCGACCTCGCGGAGAGCTGGAGCATCTCGGCCGACCGGCTCACTTATACCTTCAAGCTGCGGCCCAACGTGCTGTTCCACGACGACAGCAAGCTCAGCTCGGCCGACATCAAGGCGAGCTACGAGCGCATCGCGCATCCGCCCCAAGGGGTCATCTCGGCGCGTCAGGTCTATTATGCTGCCATCGACCGCATCGACACGCCGGACGCTGCGACCGTGGTGTTCCATCTGCGCTGGCCCGAGGCGGCGATGCTGGCCAATTTCGCCTCGCCCTGGAACTGCATCTACAGCGCGGCGAAGCTCAAGGAGGATCCGCTCTTTCCTCAGACGCACATCCTCGGCACCGGCGCCTTCCGCTTCGTCGAGCACGTCAAGGGCGATCATTGGACGGGCACGCGCTTTGACCGCTATTTCCTCCCCGGCCGCCCCTATCTCGACGGCTATGTCGCGCATTTCGTCGCCGGCGCCAAGGTAGTGGAGGGGCTCGAGAAGGGCACGCTGCTCGCCGAGTTCCGCAGCGTCACCCCCGCCGAGCGCGACCAGCTCGCCGAGGCGATGGGCGAGAAGGTCGATCTCGGCGAGACGCCCTGGCTCATCGACCTCATGGTGGTGTTCAACGTCAAGAAGCCACCGTTCGACGATGCCCGGGTGCGCCGCGCGCTGTCGCTGGCCATCGACCGCTGGCATGCGGCGGAAAGCCTGCAGTCGACGACTTTCCTCAAATTCGTCGGCGGCGTCATGCGTCCGGGCTTCGCGCTGGCGACCCCGGAGACCGACCTCACCGCCATCCCCGGCTTCTGGCGCGACAGCGCCGCCTCGCGCGCCGAGGCGAAGCGGCTCTTGGCCGAGGCCGGCCAGAGCGGGCTCTCCTTTACCCTCACCAACCGCGATATCGCCATGCCCTATGGCCCCGCCGCCGACTACCTCATCGCCGCGTGGAAGGCGATCGGCGTCAGCGTCACCCAGCAGAAGTTCGCAACCAAGGACTGGGAAGGCGCGCTGCAGCGCCATGAGTTCCAGGCGGCCATCGACTTCGGCGGCGATTATTTCGACGATCCCACCTTGCAGTTGGCGAAATACGTCTCGAGCGACCTCTCGCCGAGCAATTTCGCCGGCTCGACCGACCGCTTCCTCGACAGCCTCTATGTCGGCCAGGCGATCACCACCGATCCGCGCGAGCGCGCCCGGATCGTGCGGGAGTTCGAGCGCCACGCGCTGACCGAGGCCTATACCGTGCCGTTTCTGTGGTGGAACCGCATCATCGCCGCTTCGACTGCGATGAAGGGCTGGCACCTGACGCCGAGCCACTATCTCCAGCAGGATCTGACCGAAGTCTGGCTCGACCGCTGAGCGCTCTCGCCCGGCGCGGCCGAGGGGGCATTGGCTTGCCCGACCCGCGATCGCTTCTGTCCTCATCGACAAGCAGCCCTTGCCGCAGTGGATGATCGTGCGCCGCCGCGATGGTGCTCGTACCGGTCTTGCTCGGGCTGGTCGCCGGCGCCGCTTGGGGTGCAGAGAGGCGAAACTGACCAATTGATCCGGCACGGCCAAGGCGACGCGATCCCGACGGAGCACGACCGATATGGCCAGGGAGCGGCTTCAATCGAAGCTGGTGGCATCGACGTGTGCGAACCCGACTCCCGAACGGACTTACCGCGTGCCGTATCAAGCCGAACATGGATGTGGGCCGCACGGGTTTGGCGGCGTTAGTCCTTCGACCTCGCGATCGGTAGATCCACCTTGCGCATGCCGAGTACTTCGCGACCATGGACCAGCCTTCCCGATTGCGTCGCCATGGACAGCGCTCGGCGCAGCGGGCACAATCGCCGTCAATTCCGGCAACAAGGATATCGGAGGATACGCTCATGCTGACGCTCTATTACAGCCCCGGGGCCTGCTCCATGGCCTCGCATATCGGCCTCGAGGAAGCCGGCGCGAGTTTCGAGACCAAGCTGGTTGCGCTGGCCAAGGGCGAGCAGCGGACGCCCGAATATCTCAAGATCAACCCGCGCGGCAAGGTGCCCGCGCTGCGGCTCGATGACGGCAGCGTGCTGGTCGAAAATACCGCGATCCTGGCCTATCTCGGCCGGCGCTTTCCCGAGAAGGGTCTGCTGCCCAAGGACCCCGTAGCCGAGGCGCGCTGCATCTCGATGATGGCCTGGCTGTCGAACACTGTGCATCCCGCCTTCACCCACATCTTCCGCCCCGAACGCTTCGCCGAGGATCCGAACGCGGCGGCCTCGGTCAAGGAGACCGGCAAGAAGAATTTCTGGGCGGCGCTGGAGGAGCTTGACGGTCTCGTCGCCGGCAAGAAATGGATGCAAGGCGACCAGTTCACCGGCTGCGATCCCTATGCCCTCGTCTTCTACGGCTGGGGCACGCGCATCGAGCTGGCGATGAGGGAGCTCAAGAACTACACCGCCTGGAAGGACCGGATGCTGGAGCGCCCCGCCGTGCGCAAGGTGCTGGAGCGCGAGCAGAACATCCTGCTGAAGGCGGCCTAACCGGTAACATTGCCGCGAGACCGCCCGTTCAAAGTGCCGGCCTTGGTGATCCGGTGCTAACCTTGGCTGCATCGCAGCCATGGAGGCGCGTCATGAATTCTGCAAGATCGGGACGAATCCTGGCGCTTGCCGGCGCGGCGCTGTTGGCCGGCTGCGCCGCCGACACCACGGTCTATTACACGCCGCCGGCGGGGCTGACGCCGGACCGGGCGGTGAGCATTCTCGGCAGCAAGGATCCAAAATTCTTCCTGCAATCGAGCGAGTATCACCTGGTCTGGGCGGTGGATGGAAAGAGGGTGAAGGACTCAGCCTGGCGCTGGGACCAGCCGCTGCTCGTGACCGCCGGCGAGCCGCACCGGCTCAGCATCGCCTATGGCTGGGGCGGCATTGCCGGCGGGACCGATGTCGAGCTCACCGGCCGGCCCGGCAGCACCGTGGTGGTCGAAGGCGAGGCGATCGATCCCGACAAGCTGGCGCAGCTATGGCTCGCCGACGCCGCCACCGGTGCGCTCATCGGCGAAAAGCATCCGGTCGCTCTCAGCTGGTTCCCGCCCTCGCCTTCGCCGCTGAATACCGACGAGATCGTGCTGCGGGTGATCGAGAAGACCGTGCCGCGCTGAGCGCGCCCGGCGAGCCCTTCTTCATCGCTTCGCCGCGAGCTTCTTCTTGCCGTTCTGGGCGAAGCGGGCGGTGATGTGCCGCAGGACGCGCGGGCTGACAAAATGCGAGACGTCGCCGCCGAGCTGGGCGATCTCCTTGACGAAGCGCGAGGCGATGAACTGGTACTTGTCGTTGGCCATGAGGAACACCGTCTCGATATTGGGATTGAGGCGGTTGTTCATGCCGGCCATCTGGAACTCGTATTCGAAATCGGAGACGGCGCGCAGGCCGCGCACGATCACCGAGGCGCCCTGCTCCATGGCGAAATGCATGGTGAGGATCTCGTAGGATTTCACCTCGACCCGCCGGCGCGTCTCGGCATCTGCGAGATGCGCGATCTCCTCGCGCACGATCTCGACGCGCTCTTCGGTGGAAAAGAGCGGCCCCTTGCCGATATTGCGGGCGACGCCGATCACCAGCCGATCGACGATCTTGGTGGCACGCAGGATGATGTCGGTATGGCCGTTGGTGATGGGGTCGAAGGTGCCGGGATAGAACCCGATGCGCTCCATGCTCATGCGATTTCCCCTTCGCTTTCCTCGGCGGCGCCGTTCTCGCCGTTCTCCCCGGCATCGGCGAGATGCGCCACCGAGACGACGCGCTCGCCCTCCTCCACCTTGAACACGACGACGCCCTGGCTGCGCCGGCGCTTGACCGGGATGTCCTCGATCGGCACGCGGATCACCATGCCGGTATTGGTCACCAGCATGATCTGGTCGCGCGGTCCCACCGGGAAGGCGGCGACGATGGCGTCCTGGCGTTTGGCCAGGTTCATGTTCTCGATGCCCTGCCCGCCGCGCCCGGTGATGCGATAGTCATAGGCCGAGCTGCGCACACCGAAGCCCTTCTCGGTGATCGACAGCAGCAGCTCCTCGCGCTCGGCGAGATCGGCGAACTGCTCCTCGGAGATGGTGGTGTCGACGCCGTTCTCGCCCTCGCCTTCCTCGGGCTCGGCGGGCTCGGCTGCATCAGCCTCCTCGCCCGCCCCGCGCCGGCGCTGCGTCGAGAGCCGCAGGTAAGCGGCGCGGGTCGGCGAGTCCACTTCCTCGTGACGCAGGATCGACAGCGAGATCACCGCGTCGCCCTCGGCGAGCTTGATGCCGCGCACGCCGACCGAGGTGCGGCCGGTGAAGACCCGCACATCCCCGGCGGGGAAACGGATGGCGCGTCCGTTGCGGGTGGCGAGCAGGATGTCGTCATCGGTGCCGCAGACGGCGACGGCGATGAGCCGGTCGTCGGCATCCTCGCCCTCGAACTTCATGGCAATCTTGCCGGTGGCGAAGACATTGGCGAAGTCGCTGAGCGCGTTGCGCCGGACATTGCCCTTGCGCGTGACGAAGACGGCGGTGTAGTCGGCCCAGGATGCCTCGTCCTCCGGCAGCGGCAGCACCGTCGAGATGCTTTCGCCCGGCGCCAGATTGGGCAGCAGATTGACGAAGGCCTTGCCGCGCGCCTGCGGCGTGCCGACCGGCAGCTTGTAGACCTTGAGCTTGTAGACGCGGCCCGTCGAGGTGAAGAACAGCACCGAGGCATGGGTCGAGGCGACGAAGACGTCGCTGACGAAATCCTCCTCGCGCACCGCCATGCCGGTGCGGCCGCGCCCGCCGCGGCGCTGCGCGCGGTACGTGGAGAGCGGCACGCGCTTGATGTAGCCCGCGTGGCTCACCGTCACCACCATGTCCTCGCGCTGGATCAGCTCCTCGATATCGGCCTCGAACTCGATATCCTCGATCGTCGTCTTGCGCGGCGTGGCGAATTCCTCCTTGATCGCCCGGAATTCCTGGCGCAGCACTTCGAGCAGGCGCGCGCGCGAGCCCAGGATCTCGAGATGGCCCTTGATCTCGGCGACGATCTCGTCGAGCTCCTGGGCAATCTTGTCGCGCTCGAGCGCGGTGAGGCGCTGCAGCCGGAGATCGAGGATCGCCTTCGCCTGCGCTTCGGAGAGGCGATAGCTGCCGTCGGGCTGCGTGCCGCCGCGGCCCCTCTCCTCGATCAGCGCCACCAGCGGCGCCACGCTTTCGACCGGCCAGCTGCGCGCCATCATCGCCTCGCGCGCCGCCGGCGGATCGGGCGACTTGCGGATGAGCTCGATCATCGCGTCGATATTGGCCACGGCAACCGCAAGCCCGAGCAAGAGATGCGCGCGCTCGCGCGCCTTGCCCAGCAGGAAGATGGTGCGGCGGGTGACGACCTCCTCGCGGAAGCCGATGAAGGCGGCGATGATGTCGCGCAGCGACAGCAGCTCCGGCCGGCCGCCGTTCAGCGCCAGCATGTTGACGCCGAAGCTCGTCTGCAGCGGCGTATGGCGGTAGAGCTGGTTGAGCACGACATCGGCCGAGGCGTCGCGCTTCAGCTCGATGACGACGCGCACGCCGTCGCGGTCGCTCTCGTCGCGCAGATCGGCGATGCCCTCGATCAGCTTCTCGCGCACGCATTCGGCGATGCGCTCGACCATGCGCGCCTTGTTCACCTGATAGGGCACCTCGGTGACGATGATCGCCTCGCGCTCCTTGCGGCTCTCCTCGAGATGTGTCTTGCCGCGCAGCACGACCGAGCCGCGGCCGAGCTTGTAGGCGGCGTGGACGCCCATGCGGCCGACGATGATGCCGCCGGTGGGGAAGTCCGGGCCCGGCACCAGCTCCATCAGCTCGTCGGTGGTGACGGAGGGGTTGTCGATGAAGGCGACGCAGGCGTCGAGCACCTCGCCGAGATTGTGCGTCGGGATGTTGGTCGCCATGCCCACGGCGATGCCGGCGCCGCCATTGACCAGGAGGTTGGGAAAGCCGGCCGGCAGGACCTTGGGCTCCTGGCGCGTGCCGTCGTAATTGGGCTGGAAGTCGACGGTGTCCTTGTCGATGTCGCCGAGCAGGGGGTCGGAGGCGCGGGCGAGCCGCGCTTCGGTGTAGCGCATCGCCGCCGGCGGATCGCCGTCCATCGAGCCGTAATTGCCCTGGCCGTCGATCAGCGGCACCCGCATGGCGAAATCCTGCGCCATGCGTACCATCGCGTCGTAGATCGCGGTGTCGCCATGGGGGTGGTAATGGCCCATGACATCGCCGACCACGGCGGCCGATTTGCGGAACGGCCGGTTCCAGTCGTAGCCGTTCTCCTTCATGACATAGAGGATGCGGCGATGCACCGGCTTCAGCCCGTCGCGCACATCGGGGAGCGCGCGCGCCACGATCACGCTCATGGCGTAATCGAGGTAGGAGCGCCTCATCTCCTCTTCGATGGAGATCGGCGCGATGTCGAGCGGCGGCGGGGCGGTCGGGGAAGCGGTCAAAAGGGCGGTCCCGTATGGCGGGCGCACAAAGCAAACGCCGAAGTCGGACGCCAGCGTTCGGGCGCGATCAAGTCTAGCTTATCTCGCCTCGCCGAACAACGCCGCCGGGCTTGAGGCGGGCTCCGGAGCGGCTCGCGAGGCCGGGAGAAAAGGCACATAAATTCCACAAGATAGATAGTGATTTTAGAGCACTGTTGCACCTGCCTGGGGTGCCTCCGGCGCCCCTTCCCGGTGCGTGCCTTATTGCGCTGCGGCAAGCATTGAGTCGGGACTCGCGGCAGGCACGTCCTGAGCTGCGAGGCGCCCGGCGGGCAAGCGGCCGCGCGGGTTCAACCGGCTCCGGGCCTCCGGCGCCGCCTCACATTGTCGTGAGGCTGGCGCTCGCCTCCCCGTGGTGTGGTACATCGAGGCCGCGGCGCTCCGCCGCCAGAGGGAGGAGAAAACCATGCGCTACAGGAGCCCTATGACCGCTGCGGCCGCGCTTGGCGCCGCTTGCCTGTTTGCCGCCAGCGTCGGCAACGCGCAGACAAAGACCTTCCACGCCAGCCTCGACGCCCAGCAGGAAGTCCCGCCGAACGACAGCAAAGGCACCGGCATGGCCGAGTTCACGCTCGATCGCGCGACCAAGCAGCTCACCTGGAAGGTCACCTTGGCCGGGCTCACCGGCCCTGCCACGGCCGCGCATATTCACGGCCCGGCCGCGCCCGGGGCCAATGCCGGCGTCGAGGTCAACCTCGCGCCCAACGGTGTCCAGAACCCGATTACCGGCGCGGCGGTGCTGACCGACGCGCAGATCGCCGACCTCACCTCCGGCAAGGACTACGTCAACATCCACACCGCGGCGAACAAGGGCGGCGAGATTCGCGGCCAGATCACGCCATGACCACCCGGGGGGAGCCGGAGGCGGCTCCCCTCGCCCCGGGCGCCTGCGGGATCGAGCGCCGCGCCGCGCTGGCGGCGCTGCTCGGCGCCGCAGCGCTGGCTAGCGCCGGAGCCGGAGCGGCGCCGGCCGAGACGGTCGAGCTGGCGATGAGCGAATACCGCTTTTCGCCCGATCGCCTGCGCTTCCGGCGCGGCCTTGCCTATCGGCTGGAGCTGGAGAACCGGGGCAGCGAGCTGCACGAGTTCACCGCGCCGGAGTTTCTCGCCTCGATCGCGCTCGACAACCCCGAGGTTCTCGCGCCCGGCAGCCAGGAGGTCGTAGTCCGGCCGGGCGAGCGCAAGGAACTGCGCTTTGTCGCGTTGCGGCGGGGCCGCTATGCCATGCGCTGCGCCGACCACGACTGGGCCGGAATGGTGGGCGAGATCGTCATCGCCTGACCCCTGCGACGCCTGCTTGTGACCGCCTGCGGGCGAATCGACGTCACTTGGCAGGCGACCCGCGCTTGCGCGAGAATTGCCGAAGACAATGGCAAAGCACGGCGTAGATCGCGAGGCGATGCCGGGGCCGAAACCGGCGGTGGAAAGCAGCCTCGCCGCCCTTGCGGTTGCGGCGCTCGACGCCGGCGCTGAAGCCTTCTGCGCCGTCGACGGCGACTGGCGCCTCCTCCATGTCAACCGCCGTGCCGGCGAGTTCTGGGGCGTCCCGCCCGAGACGCTGATCGGCGAAGTCCTGTGGCAGCGCTTTTCCGATCTCGCCGGCTCGGATGCGGAGCCGCGGCTGCGCCAGGCGGCGGCGGAGGGCAACAGCGTGGCGTGCCAGGTGCTCTCGCCGCTCTCCGGGCGCTGCTATGCGCTCCGCCTCTGCCCCCTCGCCGCAGGGATCGCCGGCCTCTATTGGCACGATGTCGGCGAGAGCCGGCAGCGGGAGGAGCTCTGCGGCAACGGCGAGGTACTGCGCATCGCCATGGAGGCGGCGGGTTTCGGCATCTGGGACTTCGACGTGCTTACCGGCAAGCGCCTCTGGACCGACCGGGCGAAGGCGGTGATGGGCGTGCCGCCCGAGGTGCAGCCGAGCTTCGACGCCTTGCTCGCCTCGGTGCTGCCCGAGGATCGCTCGCGCGTCGCCGAGGCGCATCGGCGCTCGCTCGATCCCGCCAGCGGCGGCGCCTACGCGGTCGAGTACCGGGTCGCCGATGCCGAAGGCGGCGAGCGCTGGGTCGCAGCGCGCGGCCGCACGCTCTTCGACGCCGCGCTGCGGCCGGTGCGCATGATCGGCGTCAGTCTCGACATCACCGAGCACAAGCGCCGCGAGCAGGCGCTGCGCGACAGCCAGCAGCGCTTCCAGGACATGCTCGACGCGCTGCCGCAGATCGCCTTCGTCATCGGCATCGACGGCGTCGCCGAATACTACAACCGGCGCTTCGCCGAGTATGTCGGACGCCCCATCGGCGCCGATCCGGCGGCGCGCACCGCGCTGTTGCATTCCGACGACCAGAGCCGGCTGGTCAAGGCGCGCATGGAAGGCGCGTTCTACGACCGCGAATACACGGTCGAGTGCCGCATCCGGCGCCATGACGGCGCTTACCGCTGGCACCTCATCCGCAGCTCGCCGCTGAAGCGCGACGGCAGGACCGTCGCCTGGCTGGGCACCGCGATCGATATCCACGACATGCGCGAGGTGCAGGAAACGCAGCGGCAGGTCAATGACCGGCTCGAGCAGCGCGTCGCCGAGCGGACCCGCGACCTCGCCGAGGCCAACCAGCGCCTGCGCGTCAGTGAGGAGAATCACCGCTCGCTCTTCCGCAAGGCGCCGGTGCCGATGCATTCGCTCGACGCCTCGCGCTGCATCGCCGACGTCAATGAACGCTGGCTCGAGCTCTTCGGTTATGCGCGCGAGGAGGTGATCGGCCGCAAGATGGCGGATTTCTACGCGCCGGGGACCACGGCGCGGCATCAAGCGCGCTGGCAGGAGCTGCTGCGGACCGGCATGGTGCGGGACCTCGAGCGCCAATTCGTCAAGAAGTCCGGCGAGGTGTTCGACGGCTTGATCTCGGCCTATCTCGAACACGATGACGAAGGCAGGTTCGTCCGCACCATCTCCGTCGTCATCGACATCACCGCCCGCAAGCACGCCGAGGATGCGGTGAGCCGCGAACGGCAGCTCTCCGAGCTGCTGATCGAGAACGGCACCGACGGCATCATCGGCGTCGACAAGGAGCTGCGCTACATCGCCTGGAACCCGCGCATGGAGACGGTGTCGGGCATACCGCGCGCCAAGGTGCTGGGACGCAGCCTTTTCGAGCGGCGCCCGGACTTCCTCGGCACGCCGGTCGAGGCGGCTTGGCGCGCCACCATGGAGGGCCGCCGCAGCACGCTCCGCGACCAGCCCCACAACTACGCGCCGCCCGGCAAAAGCGGCTTCTGCGACATAAATTTCGCGCCGCTCTACACGCCCGACCGCGAGATCATCGGCGGCTTCGCCTTCCTGCATGACACGACCGAGCGCCGCCGCATCGAGGAGCAGCTGCGCCAATCGCAGAAAATGGAGGCGATCGGCCAGCTTACCGGCGGCATCGCCCATGACTTCAACAACCTGCTCACCGTCATCGTCGGCAATCTCGACAATCTGCAGCGCCACCTGCCCGACAATGCCGAGGCCCGGCGCATGGCGGAAGCGATCATGCGCGCCGCCGCCCGCGCCACCACGCTGACGCACCGTCTGCTCGCCTTTGCCCGCCGCCAGCCGCTCGAGCCCAAGGCGATCGACGTGAACAAGCTCGTCGCCGGCATGTCCGACCTGCTGCGCCGTTCGCTCGGCGAGAGCATCGTCATCGAGACGGTGCTCGCCGGCGGCCTCTGGCGCACGCTTGCCGATCCCAACCAGCTCGAGAGCGCGCTGCTCAACCTCGCGGTCAATGCGCGCGACGCCATGGCGCAGGGCGGCAAGCTCACGATCGAAACGGCGAACGCCTTCCTCGACGAGAGCTACGCCGCGGCGAACGAGGATTTGGCCGCCGGGCAGTATGTGGTGATCGCCGTCTCCGACACCGGCAGCGGCATGACCCCCGAAGTGGCGGAGAAGGCCTTCGAGCCGTTCTTCACCACCAAGGAGGTCGGCCAAGGCACCGGGCTCGGCCTGCCGCAGGTCTATGGCTTCGTCAAGCAGTCCGGCGGTCACGTCAAGATCTACAGCGAGCCCGACGAAGGCACGACGGTAAAGCTCTATCTGCCGCGGCTCGCCACCGCCGGCGGAACGGGCGAGGGCGCGGTCGAGAAGCCGACGCAGCCCGAGCCCTTTGCCGGCGTTGCCATCCTCCTCGTCGAGGATGATGACGACGTCCGCAGCTACGGCGCCAGTATCCTGCGCGAGCTGGGCCATCGCGTGCTCGAGGCGCCGACCGGCAGCGAGGCGCTGCGCCTGCTAGAGGCCGAGCCCGAGATCCGGCTGCTGTTCACCGATGTCGGATTGCCCGGCGGCCTCAACGGCCGCCAGCTCGCCGACGAGGCCAAGCGCCGGCGGCCGGATCTCAAGGTGCTCTTCACCACGGGCTATGCGCGCAACGCCATCGTCCATCAAGGCCGGCTCGATCCCGGCGTCGAGCTCATCGTCAAGCCCTTCACCGCCGCCGCGCTGGGCGCCAAGGTGCGCCAGGTGCTGCAAGAGGGCGCGCTGCCGTGCGCCTGAGCGACGGCAAAGGGCGCGCCGATTAGCCCGCCCCGCGCCTAGGCCATGCCGATCGGGCGATCGGCAAGCTCGCTGCAAATCCGCGCCGGGCGTGCTAAGAGCACCGCATGAACGATCTCGATTCTTCGACGCGCGCCGCCATCGATGCGGTGATCGCTGGGCTGGCCCGGGCCGGCTATATCAGCAGCCGCCAGATCGCCACTGCCGTGTTCCTGGCGCAGCATCTGCAAAAGCCGATCCTGGTCGAAGGTCCGGCCGGCGTCGGCAAGACCGAGCTCGCCAAGGCGACCGCCGCCTTTCTCGGCCTGCCGCTCATCCGCATGCAATGCTATGAAGGGCTCGACGAGGCCAAGGCGCTCTACGAGTGGAAATACGCCAAGCAGCTGCTCTACACCCAGATCCTCAAGGACAAGCTCGGCGAGGAGCTGAACGGGGTCAAGAGCCTCGCCGCCGCGGTCAAGCGGCTGCACGGCGCCGGCGACATCTTTTTCTCCGAGCAGTTCCTTGAGCCCCGGCCGCTGCTGCGCGCGCTGCAGCAGCCTTGCGGCGCGGTGCTGCTGGTCGACGAGGTCGACAAATCCGACCAGGAGTTCGAAGCCTTCCTGCTCGAGATCCTGTCGGACTACCAGGTGACGGTGCCGGAGATCGGCACGATCCGCGCGAGGGTGCCGCCTTTCGTCGTGCTCACCTCGAACAACGCGCGCGATCTCGGCGACGCGCTGAAGCGGCGCTGCCTGCACCTCCATATCGGCTTTCCCGACCCCAAGCTCGAGCAGCGCATCATCGAGGTCAAGGTGCCCGGCATCTCCGAGACGCTGCGTCGGCAGATCGTGGCGCTGATCCAGCAGCTCCGCCGCGAGGACCTGCGCAAGCTGCCCTCGGTGAGCGAGACCATCGACTGGGCCCGCGTGCTGCTGCTGCTGCATGCCGAGCATCTCGAGGCCGCAATGGTACGCGACACGCTCAACGTGCTGCTCAAATTCGAGGGCGATGTGAGCGCGGTCGAGAGCAAGCTCCCCGCCTTCACTGACCAGGCGCGGCGCGCGGCGGGGGAAACGGTGTGAGCGGAGCTGAGGCTCGTCCGCCCGATGCGGCTGCCGCGCCTGCTGCGCAAGCGCTGACGCCGCCGACCAGTTCCGGGCCACTTTCGGCGCCCCTTCTCCACTTCTTCCAGGCGCTGCGCGATGCCGGGCTGCGCGTCTCGGTGGCGGAGAGCATCGATGCGTTTGCCGCCGTGGCGGTCACCGGCTTTTCCGAGCGCGACGCGCTGAAGGATGCGCTGGGGCTGGTGCTGGCGAAGACGCTGGCGGAGAAGGAAGCCTTCGCCCGATGCTTCGACCTCTTCTTCGCGCGCGACGCGCTTGCGGCGCTGGCCCGCGAGGCGACACCGCCCTCCGCCGGCGGGCGCGTCGAGGATGGCTCGGCGCTCGCCGAGATGCTGCTCGCGGGCGACAGCGCCGCGCTCGTCGTGGCGATGGAGAAGGCGGCCAACAGCGCCGGCATCTCCGAGATCGGCTTCTTCACCCAGGCCAATATCTACGGCCGGCGCATCCTCGACGCGATGGGGCTCGAGGCGCTCGACCGCGAGATCGAGGCGCTGCACCGGCAAGGGGCGCCGGAGGCGGCGGCGCGTGCCGACCGGCTCGACGCGCAGCGCCGGCGCCTCGGCGAGGCCGTGCGCGATTTCGTCCGGCGCCAGCTCGCCCTTCACGCCGCCGGCAAGACGCGGGCGATGCGCGAGGACTTCCTCAGCAAGGCGAAGCTCACCAACCTCGACCGCAGCGATTTCCAGCGCATGCACGGGCTCGCGCGCGTCCTTGCCAAGCGGCTTGCCAGCAAGCATGCGCGCATCCGCCGGCGGACGCGGCGCGGTCAGCTCGATCTGCGCCGCACCTTGCGCCAGAACATGGCGACCGACGGCATGCTGTTCCGCACCGCCTGGAAGCGGCAGAAGATCGAGCGGCCCAAGGTGACGGCGATCTGCGACGTGAGCGGCTCCATGGCGTCGGTGGCGCGCTTCCTGCTGTTGTTTCTCTACAGCATGCACGAGGTTATGGCGGGGCTGCGCGCCTTCGCCTTCTCCGACCGCCTGGTCGAGGTCAGCGACCTGCTCGAGCACAACGATATCGAGCCGGCGATCGCCGCCATCCTGCGCGAGGTGGGATTCGGCTCCAGCGATTACGGCCGCTCGCTCGAGGATTTCGAGCGCAGCGGGCTTTGGCTCCTCGACCACCAGACCAGCGTCATCATCATGGGTGACGGCCGCGGCAACTATAGCAACCCGCGCACCGACATCCTCGAGGCGATCTCCAAGCGTTCCAAGCGGGTGATCTGGCTCAACCCCGAGCCACAGTCGCTCTGGGGCTCGGGCGACAGCGACATGCTGCGCTATCGCCCCTACTGCCATTACGCCGGCGTCTGCAACAGCCTCCGCCACCTCGAGCGCGCGATGACGGATTTGCTGGAGGGCTAGGCAGACGCCCGCGTATTTGGCGGCATTGTGCCGACGGCCTGCCGGTCGAAGAGATTGACCACGCAAGCACGAAGGGACGGGTGCCCCTCTCCCCCGATGGGAGAGAGGGGCAATCTTTCCGAGACGAAGCGCTTTCGCGCCTAAAATGGAATCTCGTCGTCCAGATCCTGCACCGGGGTGCGCCGCTCGGGCCGCGGCGGGGCAGCGGCGCTGCTGCCCGCCATGGCGAATTCCTCGGCCGGCGCCTCCTCGCCATAGCCGGCGCCGCCACGACCGTCGAGCATGGTGAGCTCGCCGCGGAAGCGTTGCAGCACCACTTCGGTGGTATAGCGCTCCTGGCCGGAATTGTCGGTCCATTTGCGCGTCTGCAAGGCGCCCTCGAGATAAACCTTGGAGCCTTTCTTGAGATACTTCTCTGCGATGTCCACCAGGCGTTCGTTGAAGATGACCACCCGGTGCCACTCGGTGCGCTCTCTGCGCTCACCGGTGGTCTTGTCGCGCCAGCTCTCGGAGGTGGCGACGGATAGATTGGCGATACGGGTACCGTCCTGGGTCGAGCGGATCTCGGGGTCGCGGCCGAGATTGCCGATCAGGATCACCTTGTTGACGCTTCCGGCCATGATGCCTGCCTTCGGGTTGAGGAGCTCTGAGCAAGACGGCTCTGGCGCGCCGGCTTGGATGATCTTAGCCACCTGCCGCCGCGACGCAACGCGCAAGGCCTAGGCGCAAGGCCGCGGGATTCCCATTTTAGAGCCTCATCCCAGCAACCGGCCGCGCCGGCCTCGGAAGGCGATGCATGAACGCCATCTTGCCGATCGGCAGTCTAGAACATAAAGAGAACGAAAGCAACAGCGTCGATTTCGGCCGCGGAGATGATTCGGCGCTGCTCGACGCCTATTCCCGCGCCGTGATTGGCGCCGCGGACGAGGTCGGTCCGGCGGTGCTCCATCTCCAGATCGACGGCGGCGGCGACCGCGGCGGCGCCGGCTCGGGCGTGGTCTTCACTCCCGACGGCTACGTCCTCACCAACAGCCATGTGGTGGCCGGCGCCAAGCGCCTCCAGGCCACCTTCCCCGACGGCCGCGCCATGGCGGCGAGCCTGGTCGGCGACGATCCCGACACCGATCTCGCAGTGCTGAGGCTCGCCGGCGAGGCGCCTGCCTTCGCCCGGCTCGGCGATGCCCGCAAGCTGCGCGTCGGCCAATTGGTCATCGCCATCGGCAATCCCTTCGGCTTCCAGGCGACGGTGACCGCCGGCGTGGTGAGCGCTTTGGGCCGCAGCCTGCGCGCGCGCTCCGGGCGGCTCATCGACAGCGTCATCCAGACCGATGCCGCGCTCAACCCCGGCAATTCCGGCGGGCCGCTGGTGACGGCGGCGGGCGAGGTGGTCGGCATCAACACCGCCATCATCGCCATGGCGCAGGGCATCTGCTTCTCGATCTCGGCCAACACGGTGGAGTTCGTGGCCTCGCGCCTCATTCGCGACGGCCGCGTCAAGCGCTCCTATATCGGCTTGTCCGGCCAGAACATCGTCCTGCCGCGGCGGGTCGTGCGCTTCCACGATCTCGCGCGCGAGGGCGGCGTGCGCGTCGAGGCCACATCCGCCGACGGCGCCGCGCGCCGGGCGGGGCTGCTCTTGGGCGACATCATCGTCGGCTTTGCCGGCGAGCCCGTCGGCACAGTGGACGAGCTGCACCGCCTGCTGACCGAGGAGCGCGTCGGCACGCCCGCCGCCGTGACGGTGCTGCGCCGCGCGGAGAAGCGCGAGCTCTATGTGACGCCGCGCGAGGCGCCGCCGCGCGGCCGCTGAGGCCTACGCGCTGTCGAACAAGCGCTCGCCGATGAACCTGCCCTCCGCGGCCCCGCCGGGGCAGGCAAACAGCCCGCCGCCGACATGGGTCACGAACTGATTCATCGTGTCGAATTTCGCCATCCTGTCGAAGACCTTGATGAACCCGGTGCGCGGGTCGCGCTGATAGCAGACGAAAAACAGGCCCGCGTCATATTCCAATCCCTGCCGCCAGGGCGGCCAGCGCTCGGTGGTGAAGTTCACGCCGTCATTGTACGAATAGCCTCGCCGCAGAAGCCGCGCGCCGCCGTTCTGCGCCGCTGCGGCAAGCCTTATATGCGCGTTCTCGGCGATGACCGGATTGCCCTCTGCATCGGTCTTGTCGAGGTCGACTGGGTCGAACTCGGCTTTCGCCCCCAGCGGCGCCCCGGAATACTTTCGCCTTCCGACCGTCTGCTCCTGGAAATCGACCTTCATGCGGTCCCAATGTTCGAGCGCGATGCGGATGCGGCGGACGACCACATAGCTGCCGCCGCGCATCCAGTCGGGCCCTTCCTCGCCGACCCAGACGACCTCTTTCATCGCCTGGGGATCGGCGGCCGAGGGATTGTTGGTGCCGTCCTTGAAGCCCATCAGATTGCGCGGCGTTTCCTTGCCGGCGAAATTCGGCAAAAAACCCGTCTGCGCCCAGCGGATCTGCGCCGCGCCGTAAGCGAGCCGCGCCAGTTGGCGGACCGCATGGAACGCGATTTGCGGATCATCCGCGCAAGCCTGCACCGACAGATCGCCGCCGCTATGCGCCTCGACCAGTTGGTCGCCGGTGAAGCGCGGCAGGTCGACGAGCGCCTCCGGCCGGCGCGCGCCAAGGCCGTAGCGGTCTTGGCCGTCCTTGACGAAAAGCCCGGCGCCAAAGCCGATGGTCACCGTCAGCCGCGCCGGCGAGAGGTCGAGCGCCTCGCCAGTATCTGCGGCGGGGACGGCCGGATCCTGGCCAAGCGGCTCGGCGGTGTTGGCGTCGGCCATTCGAGCGGCAGCCGCCGTCCATTGCCGCAGCAGCGTCGCGACTTCCTCTCGCTTGCCGGCGGTAAGGTCAAAAGCGGCGAAATAGCTGTGGCGCTGCATCGGCGTGACGATGCCGCCCTGATGGTCGCCCCAGAAGGGCTCGATCTCTCGCTTGGCCGGTCTTTGCGAGCCGTTGGAGGACGCTATCGCGCTCCCGCCAAGCCCCGAGCCTGCGACGGCCATCAGCCCGGCCGTCCCGGCGAGAAAGCCGCGGCGGGTCGACGGCGCGGTCCCCTTGCCTTCCGCGCTCATCGGACCGCCTCCATCAGCGTGTTCACGTCGTCCTCGACGTAATAGAAGCCCTTGCCGTCGGGCTTCATGGCGATGCCGAAGAGATCGCCGTTGCCCGGCGGGGTCTGGGCCTGGTCGCTGTCGATCCATTGCGCATAGATCTGCTTGCCGGCGATCGGGTCGACTTCGACCACTTGGCCGTTGCGGCCGTTGCAGACCAGGAGGTGCCCCTGCGGCGTCATCGTCATCGCCAGGGGCCAGGCCAGCAACCCGCCCTCGGTCACCAGCCTGCCCGCGCCGGCGCTGTCGCTGCGGCTGACGGCGTCGGGTATCGCCGTGATCCGGTTGTCCATCCCGTCCGTCACATAGAGCGTGTTGTCCGCGCCGAGCCCGAGGCCGGTGGGACCGAACAGGAAATTGTCGCGGTCGGCGCGCCCGGAGAAGCCGTCGGCGATCACGGTCTGGCTCACCAGCACCGGCGGCTTGCCTTCGGGGATGGAAAGCTCGAGCCGCAGCACCGTGGCCTTGCGGACGGTGACGGGATAGCCGGTTTCGGGATCGCGGACATCGGGACCGGGCAGGCCGAAGCCCGCCATGCTGATGAAGAGCGTGGCGCTGCTGCCGCGGTCGATCACCGCCATATTGCCCCAGGGATCGTTGATCGTCGGCCCCGACCAGGTGGCGACGAGCCGGCCGTTGGGATCGAGCACCAGAAGGCAGCCGTCGCCTTTGGTGGCGGTGGTGCCGTCGGTGCTGGGCGTGCTGCCGACGATCACCCAGCCGGAGGTCAGCATGGTCATCGCCGTGGTGAGCCCGACCCCGCCCGGACATTCCGGCAGTTTCTTGGGCAGGCGCGCGAACAGGCTGGTCTCCCTGGTGGCGGGAGTGTAGGCGATGATGGTGGTGCCGGTGCCTTGCAGGTTGGAGATGTCGTTGAAATTGTCCACCAGCACGTCGTCCTTGCGGATCTTGCCTGCGGTGACCGGCGCCACCACCACCGCATAGGGGTTGAGATCGCCATTGTCGGTGACCGAGGAGGTCAGGGTGATGTGGCGATGGATCGTCTCAAGGAGCCCCTTCGGCTCCTCGGCCTCGGCCGTGCCGATGGTCATCAGCAGCAGCGACGCCAGCAGCGGGATCGTCCCGCCTTTGCCATGATGTCCGGCCATCCCTCTCTCCTTCTCAAAACAGGATGTTGGTGCGCAGGCCCAGAACCAGCTCGTCGCCTACCCGCTGGCCCGGCGCGTTCGGATTGGCGATGCCGGCGCCCGGGTTGAATACGTATTGGACATCCGGCTGCAATTGCCACCAGGGCGTCGCCTGGTAGAGGTAAGTCGCCTCGAGAAAGGTCTCGCCGCTCCGCACCGGCGTAAATGTGCCGGTGAAGGCGGCGATGTCCTTGTCCAGCGCGGCGGCCTGGCTGCTGACATGGGCATAGCCCAGGCCGATCCCGAAGCTGTCGTCGTTGCGGTAGCGCAGCGGCTGATGCAGCACGAACCCGGCATTCGCGCTCACATCGATCAGGTTGCGATCCGCCGCCGGCGTTCCCATGACCCGGCCGAAGACGCTGAGATTGCGGTTCGTGTCCTGCTCGTAGACCCAGACCATCTGGTCGGCTACGGCATAGAAGGCATAATCGCCATGATGGAGCCGCGGGGTGCCGCTGGTCGCGGGATTGGCGAGCGACAGCCCGATATTGTCGAAGCGCTGATCGGCGAAATCCTCCGTGTCGTACCAGACGCCGATCCGATAGATCCGTGCGAGCGCTTCGGCCTCGCCGGGATAGACCACATTGCCCAGCGCCGGATAGGCATATTGCAGCTCCAAGAGGGCAAGCGCCCCGCCATTCAGGGGAAAGCTGGTGCCGGAAGGGTTCTGCTGTTGCGGATCGCCTTCATTATTGGCGACCGGGCTGCCGTTGAACACGCCGGCGAGGATGGTCACGGCATTGACCGGCCGCGCCCGCAGCCTGAGACCCAGCGCCGAGAGCGGATAGGCGGGCCCGCCGCCCGGCAGATCGGCCGAAGGCAGCATGGGCCAGCCGAACATGGTGTTGACGAACAGCAGGGCGTTCTGGCTGACCATGAACTCCTGGTCGAGGCTCTGCTGTCCGAGCTTAATGTCGAGCCGGTCCTCCTCGAGGAATTTCTGCTGGTACCACAGCTCCCAGAGGCGAAGCGCGCGATCCCCTTCGATCCCGCTCGCCGTCTGCAGGCTCAGCAGGTTGTCGGCGCTGAGATTGCGGCCATGGAGGTCGAGCGTGCTGACATTGAAGAGCCCGCCATAAAGGCCGAAGGCGCGGCTGGTATCC
>JASHRZ010000049.1 GCA_030037055.1 Alphaproteobacteria bacterium | reverse complement strand
GGTGCAGCTTAGGTCGCAGTAATGGCGTGCGGTCTCTGTGCTGGTTGAATGGCGACCAAGTCAGGTGGCGGCCTGCCAGCGCGGCTAGAGAGCATCTTTCGCCAGTAACGCGCCACGGCCCGATACACCTTCTGCAAAGCCCGGATGTTTCCGGCAATGCCTAGCAGGCGTGGTGACCGCGCAAGACAGCGTTAATGGCCCCGGCCTGCTCCGCGATCGGCAGAAGCCGTATTCGCCGCGTCAGGTCCTGCAGTGACAGAAGGCTGCGCTGTAAGCGAGTCTTTTCGGTGCGCATTCCAACCTTGAAGTTGCTTTTTGGTCGCGCGTGCAATACAGCGTGAAGCCGAGAAAATAGACCGTTTCCGGGCGGTTCCTGCCATGCTTGCCCGCGTGTGGCTGCGCGAACCGGCCAAATTCGACCAGCTTGGTCTTGGTCGGTTCAAGGCTGAAGCCCTACCTCCCAGTCAATGGCGCAGAGCTTCGTGGAAGCGAAGGGCGTCCATGCGATATTGGAAGCACACCACAAAGTCGTCGATGTATCGCACCAAGCAGGCTTCGCCCCTCAATCGAGGCTTGACCACCCGCTTGAACCACAGATCGAGCGCATGATGCAAATACAGATTGCTCAGCAAGACGCTGATCGATCCGCCTTGCGGAGTTCCCTCATCGTTCGGATGGACCTCGCCATCCTCCAGTATCCCCGCTCTCAGCCAGCGCCGGACGCAAATCACCGACCCGATGCTCGACAAACCGGAGCATCCAGTCTGCGGCTACGACGCCGCCTCGCCGTTTGCTGCAATTGGGTCGGTTCCCGGCGTCCATCGGACGCGGACTTCACGAGTCGACGCCCGAGCCCGGCACGGCACTGATGATCACCAGCGCCTGGGCGATCGGCGGCTCGTCGCTGAGCGTCACGTCGATGCGCGCCGCCATGCCGGCCGGCGTCATCATTTTGAGCCGCTCCAGCGCGCCGCCGGTCAGCACCAGAGTGGGCCGGCCGCCCGGCAGGTTGACGACGCCGAGATCGCGCCAATGCACGCCGTTGCGAAAGCCGGTGCCCAGCGCCTTGGAGCACGCTTCCTTGGCGGCAAAGCGCTTGGCGTAGCTCTCCACGCGGTTGGCGCGCCGGTCGGAGCGGGCGCGCTCCTCGGGGGTGAAGACGCGGTCGAGGAAGCGGTCGCCGAAGCGCGCGATCGTCTTCTCGATGCGGCGGATGTCGATGAGGTCGCTGCCGAGCCCGAGAATCACGCGCGCGCCTCGTCCATCAGGGCACGCATGCGCCGGATGGCGCCGTCGAGCCCGCTGAAGATCGCCTCGCCGATCAGGAAATGGCCGATATTGAGCTCGACGATGGTGGCGATAGCCGCCACGGGCGCCACCGTCTCGTAGCTCAAGCCGTGCCCGGCATGGCATTCAAGACCGATGGTCTCGGCATAGGCGGCGGCGGCGGCAAGCCGCTCCAGTTCGCGCGCGCGCGCCGCGCCCTCGGCCTCGCAATAGGCGCCGGTGTGAAGCTCCACCACGGGCGCGCCGAGCAGTCGCGCCGTGTCGAGCTGCGCCGTGTCGGGGTCGATGAACAGCGAGACACGGATCCCGGCATCGCCAAGCCATCGCACGATAGGCGCGAGATGGTCACGCCCGCCAACAGCGTCGAGCCCGCCTTCGGTGGTCACCTCCGCGCGCTTTTCCGGCACCAGGCAGACGGCCTGTGGTTTGTGCGCCAAGGCAATCGCCAGCATCTCCGGCGTCGCCGCCATCTCGAGATTGAGCGGCAGCGCGATGTCGCGCATGAGCCGGGCGATGTCCTCGTCGCGGATGTGGCGCCGATCCTCCCGCAGATGCGCGGTGATGCCGTGGGCGCCGGCCGCCGCCGCGATCCCGGCGGCGCGCAGCGGGTCGGGGTGACGCCCGCCGCGCGCGTTGCGCAGCGTCGCGACGTGGTCGATGTTGACGCCGAGGCGCAGGGCGCGCTTGCCCATCGCCATCAGCCGCGCGAACGCTCGACCGAGTTGATGACCGGCGTGGCGCGCAGCGCCGCGATGATGTTGGTGAGGTGCTTCACGTCCTTCACCTCGATGTCGACGAGGATCTCGAAAAAATCCACCGAGCGGTTGGTGATCTTGAGGTTGGTGATGTTGCCGGCCTGCTTGCCGATGACGGTGGTGAGGCTGCCGAGGCTGCCGGGCTCGTTGCCCAAGGTGACGTTGATGCGACCGACATGGCCGACCTCGCCGTCGCCCTTGCTGTTCCAGGCGACGTCGAGCCAGCGCTCGGGCGTGTCGGTGAAGTTGGCCAGCGCGTCGCAATCGATGGTGTGGATGGTGACGCCCTTGCCGGTGGTGACGATGCCTACGATGCGGTCGCCCGGCAGGGGGTGGCAGCAG
Organism: Alphaproteobacteria bacterium; assembly: GCA_030037055.1. Classification (GTDB taxonomy): domain Bacteria; phylum Pseudomonadota; class Alphaproteobacteria; order ATCC43930; family CGMCC-115725; genus DAHUYF01. The sequence goes on along the minus strand of JASHRZ010000049.1, from coordinate 1,807 downwards.
CCGGCAAAATGCAACGCCATCCCCGGGATGAGGCCGCGGATCGGCACTGCGTTCTCGGAGGCCTTCTTGCTGCGCGCCGTGGCGAGCCGCACGACCTTGGCCGGCTTGGCGTCGGGCCGGGGAGGGTAAATCGCATGCACCACCTAGCGCCCGGTGGCGAGCCCCTCGCCCACCGCGACGAAGAGATTCTCGACGCTGTCGCAATTGAAGCGCTTGAGCACCTCCTCGAGCGCCTTCTCGGCGAACTCGTGGCCCTCGTGGCGGAAGGCCTTTTGCAGGATCGCCCTGCCGAGATCGAGATATTGCTGGCGCTGCTGGGTGCGGATGAAGCGGCGGATGCGCGCGCGCGCCTTGCCGGTGACGACGAAGCGCTCCCAGGTCGGCGACGGCGTCTGCGCCTTCGAGGTGATCACCTCGACCTGGTCGCCGTTGGCGAGCTGGGTGCGCAAGGGAGCGAGCCGGCCGTTGATCTTGGCACCGACGCAGGTGTCGCCGACGACCGAATGAACGGCATAAGCGAAGTCGACCGGCGTCGCGCCGCGCGGGAGCGCGATGAGATCGCCCTTCGGCGTGAAGCAGAACACCTGGTCCTGGAACATCTCGAGCTTGGTGTGCTCGAGGAATTCCTGCGGATCGGAGGCGTGCTCGAGGATGTCGAGCAGCTCGCGCAGCCACCGGTACTGACGCCCTTCGGTGCGCGGCGCGCCCTGCTTGTAGACCCAATGGGCCGCAACGCCGAGTTCGGCCACCTCGTGCATCTCCCGGGTGCGGATCTGCACCTCGATGCGCTGCCGTTCCGGCCCGATCACCCCGGTATGGAGCGAGCGGTAGTTGTTGGGCTTCGGCGTCGAGATGTAATCCTTGAAGCGGCCGGGCACGACGGGATAGCGGCTGTGGATCACGCCCAGCGCCTGATAGCACTCTTCCACCGTGTCGACGACGACGCGGAAGGCCATGATGTCGGAGAGCTGCTCGAAGCCGACATTCTTCCGCTGCATCTTGCGCCAGACCGAATAGGGCGTCTTCTCGCGCCCGGACACCTCGGCGGACAGTCCGCCCTTGGTCAGCGTCTCCTGCAGCTCATCTATGATGCGTTCGGCCAGGCCCTCGCCCTTCTCGCGCAGGAAGGAGAGCCGCGCCATGAGGCTGGCGCGCGCATCAGGATGCAGCTCGGCGAAGGCTTGATCGTCGAGCTCGTCCTTCATCTCGTGCATGCCGATGCGCTCGGCAAGCGGCGCATAGATCTCCATGGTCTCGCGCGCGATGCGGCGGCGGCGCTCCTCGTCCTTGAGGAAATGCAGCGTGCGCATGTTGTGCAGGCGGTCGGCGAGCTTGACCAGGAGGACGCGGATGTCCTCGGACATGGCCAGCACCAGCTTGCGGAAGTTCTCCGCCTGCTTGGTCTGATCCGACTGCAACTCGAGGCGCGATAGCTTGGTGACGCCGTCGACCAGCTTGGCGATGTCGGGACCAAACAAGCGCTCGATGTCCTCCAGCGTCGCGACCGTATCCTCGACCGTGTCGTGCAGCAGGCCGGTGATGATCGAGGCAGCATCGAGCTTCATCTCGGCGAGGATGCCGGCGACCTCGATCGGATGCGAGAAGTAGGGGTCGCCCGAAGCGCGCAGCTGCGCGCCATGCGCCTTCATCGAGAAGACATAAGCGCGGTTGAGCGCGTCTTCGTCGGCCGCAGGATCGTAAGCCTTGACGCGCTCGAGGAGCTCGAACTGGCGCATCATGGCGGATCCCTCTGCGCCGCCTGCGCCAGGAAGGCGGAGGCGCGGCGCGAGACTGCGAAGCCGCCCCC
>JASHRZ010000521.1 GCA_030037055.1 Alphaproteobacteria bacterium | reverse complement strand
CTGTCTCAGGCAATCGGTTTGCCCAGGATCAGCAGCAGCAGAAGCAGCGCAGTAGCGGCATAGAAGGCGGCGACGATGTCATCCGCCATGATGCCGAAGCCGCCATGGATGTGGCTGTCGATCCATCGCACCGGCCAGGGCTTGAGGATGTCGCAGAGGCGGAAGAGCAGAAACCCCGCAACGTATGCCACCGCGTCCGGCGGCGTGACCACGAGCGTCAGCCATTGTCCTGCCACCTCGTCGACCACCACCGAACCGGGATCGGCAACGCCACGGCCGTGCGCGATGCGATGCGCCGCCCACCAGCCGATGAGAAAGAGGCCGGCGGCGGCGATGAGCAGCGCGCGGGGGCCGAACAGCCCGGCGATCGCCCAGGCGAAGGGCAGCGCCGCCAGCGAGCCCCAGGTGCCGGGAAACCAAGGCAGCAGGCCCGTACCGAACCAGGTGGCGATGAGCGTCGCGGGATGGAGCCGCGAAGGAGCGAGGCGGGGCTCCTCGGTCATGGCGCAAAGGGCAGCCGCAGAGTGGCGATCGCCTGAGCGGCGATGCCTTCGCCGCGGCCGGTGAAGCCCAGCCCTTCGGTGGTCGTCGCCTTGACGCTGACGCGGCGCGGGTCGAGCGCCAGGATCTCGACGATGCGCGCCACCATGGCCGCGCGATAGGGGCCGATCTTCGGCCGCTCGCAAATCAACGTGACATCGACATGGGCGATGCTGCCGCCCGCGGCGGCGACCATTGCGGCGGCGTGGCTCAGGAAGCGGTGCGAGGGCGCGCCGCGCCATTGCGGGTCGCCGGGCGGGAAATGGACGCCAATGTCGCCGGCGCCGAGCGCCCCCAGAATGGCATCGGTGAGCGCGTGCAGCCCGACATCGGCGTCGGAATGGCCGACCAACCCCTGCTCGTGCGCCACCTCGATGCCGCACAGCCAGATTCGGTCGCCGGGGCCGAAGGCGTGGACGTCGAAGCCCTGGCCGGTGCGGATGTCGGCCTGTTGCGCCGCCAGCCGCCGCTCGGCCTCATGGAAATCCTCGGCCGTCGTCACCTTGAAATTCGCCTCGTTGCCGGGGACGAGGCGGATTTCGAGCCCGGCGCGCTCGGCGACCGCTGCATCGTCGGAGAGGTCGCTGCCGGCGCAAGCGCGATGCGCGGCGAGGATCGATGCGTAATCGAAGCCCTGCGGCGTCTGCGCGCGCCACAGCTGGGCGCGGTCGAGCGTCTCGAGCACGCGGCCCTCGGCCGCGCGCTTCACTGTGTCCTTGAGCGCGAGCGCCGGAATGGCGCCCGGCGTTTCCTCCAGCGCCGCGAGCACGCGGTCGATCGTGCCGCGGTCGAGAAAGGGCCGTGCGCCGTCATGGATGAGCACGCGCTCGGGCTTTTCCGAGACGAGGCTCTCGAGGCCGAGCCGCGCCGAATCCTGCCGCGCCGCGCCGCCCGGCACCGGCGGCAGCAGGTCGAGGCCCTGGGAAGCGGCCGCGTAGGGAGCGGCATCCTCGGGGTTGTAGACGACGCGCACCGCGCCGATGCGGGGATGGCTCGCCAGCGTCTCGAGGCTGTAGCGCAGCAGCGGCCGTCCGGCGAGCGGCAGATATTGCTTGGGCAGCGGGCCGCCCAGCCTGGTGCCGCGCCCCGCCGCCACCACCAGCGCGATGCAGGAAGCCATAGCGGCACGCTAGAGCAGATTGCGGGAAGATGGAACCACAGCCTCGCTTTCGCGGGGACGACGAGGATAACGATTCGATCTCCTCCGAACGCGCTCGGGACAAGGGCGGGGCGCTTGCCAAGGCGAGGCGGGAAGGGCTATCTCCGCTCCATGACGGGCATCGCGCTCAATGTCGCGGCGCTGTTGGCGCTGGTGCCGGCGGCGGCGGTCTCGTTTCAGCGTCGCGGCGGTCCCGGCGCGCTGTTCTTTGCGCTGCTCGCCTTGGGCGTGCTTGGCCCCGGTCTCTGGGTGATGGCGCAGGCCGGCGGCGAATGGCGCACCGGCTTCGCCATGTCGCTCTGGGTGACCATTACCGCCACGATGGCGCTCTATTTGGCGCTGTCGCTGGCGACACGCCATGCTTGGCAGCTCGCGCCGCTGCTGCTGCCCTACCTTTTGCTGCTGGCGCTCATCGCCGTGGTCTGGGCGCATGTCCCGGACCGGCCGGTGCTTGGCACCGTGCCGGCAGGCTGGCTCGACGCGCATATCGTCTTCACCCTTGCCACCTATGGTCTTCTTACCATCGGCGCCGTCGCTGGCTTCGCCGTGTTTCTGCAGGAGCGCGGGCTCAAGGCGAAGCGGCCGACCGCCTTGACGCGCCTGCTGCCGCCGATGGCGGAGAGCGAGGCGCTGGAGCTGCGGCTGCTGGCGGCGGCCGAGGCGGTGCTGGCGCTGGGGCTGCTGAGCGGGATGGCGGCGGAGCATTTCATCGGCGGAGGGCTGTTGACGCTCGATCACAAGACTCTGTTCTCGCTCGCCGCTTTCGTGGTGATCGGCATTTTGCTGCTGGCACGCTATCGCCAGGGCATTCGCGGCCGGCGGGCGGCGCGGCTGGCATTGCTCGCCTGGCTATTGCTCACCCTTGCCTATCCCGGCGTGAAATTCGTCACCAATGTGCTGCTTGGATAGAGATTTTCGAGCTTTAATCGGAGCTCGCTGACCGAAAAAGCGCAAGACTTCGCCCCGCTCCGCGCGAGCACGATGTTCTGATCCCAGAGCGGGGCCGAGCGGCGCCTCGTCCCCTGCCTGATGATCGTTCGACCGATCGCCGGCGCACACAGACGGCACCGGCCTAAAGGCGCATCGACCAAAACACCGATCTGCCGAGTCCCCGACGATGGGACGGACGCCATCATCATCCGCCGCCATCAATTCCACGGCGGCTCGATCCCCACGATCAGCCAGCAAGCCCCAATTCGACGCGATAGATTGCCAACCGGCCCCGGCCTCACATTCCGATTGGGCGATCGGCATGCTCTACGCGGCGTGGCACGGTTAAAAACTCGCCCTCATTTATTCGGATTTCGCGGTCATCAGCAAGCCGCCCTTCGTCATGAGAAACAGCTCGTCTTCGTTCTCGTGATGATGCCAGAGGAATTCGCCGGCCATTTTTACCAACTTGATCTGCATCTCGTTTATGTCTCCGGCGATCCTGGGCTTCCAGTGATCCGAGAATCCGGCAAAGGCGGCGCGAGATTGGCCTTTTGCATGGCAGATCTCTTCGAGGAGTTCACACGCGAATAGAGATCACGCCGTGAAACCTACGCCCGAAGCAGCGAAACAAACAGACGACATTAATGCATGGACCGAGGCCTGGATTCGGTGGCTGTTTCACAGCGACCGGGCCGCTGCCGAAAGGACGAGACCGGCGGAATGCGCTTGCGCGCCCGGCTGGTTCCTTGGGCGTTTGACTGGGAGTTGAGTTGAGCGATTTCAGCGGCTCGCGGTTGCGAGCAGCGACGACGGAGAGATGCGCCATCAAGGCGAAACCGCCGGCCGCTTCGATGCGCCAGCTGCTGCCGATGCGGGGAACGAGGCGCTGCCGCTCCCTGGGCCGGGGCCGGCGAACCGCCGGATTTTTGTTGCGCTGCGGAAACTGGCGGCTATCATATGCTCAATTATTGAGCAAATTTGGTCTTTGCCCATCAAATGAGCATCGAACTCGCTTCCTCTATTCGCCTTGATCCCGTTCTTCTCGCGCCCATGTCGGGCGTGACGGATCTCCCTTTCCGCCGGCTGGTGAAGCGGCATGGGGCGGGGCTCGTGGTCTCCGAGATGATCGCCAGCGAGGCGATGATCCGCGAGACCCGGCGGTCGCTCGCCATCGCCGCGAACTGCCCGGAGGAGCAGCCAATGGCCGTGCAGCTTGCCGGCTGCGAGCCGCGGGTGATGGCTGAGGCGGCCAAGCTTAACGAGGATCGCGGGGCGGCGCTCATCGACATCAATTTCGGCTGTCCCGTGAGGAAGGTGGTGGGGGGTCATGCCGGCTCGGCGCTGATGCGCGATGAGACGCATGCCGCGCGCATCCTCGAGGCGGTGGTGAAGGCGGTGCGCCTGCCGGTGACGCTCAAGATGCGCACCGGCTGGGACGC
>JASHRZ010000520.1 GCA_030037055.1 Alphaproteobacteria bacterium | reverse complement strand
TGGGAGGAAGCGATCACCCTCAACTTCACCCGCCAGCGCCAGCTCACCCACGCGCTGCTGGCGCAAATGATGGCGCGGGGCTGGGGCCGCATCATCAACATCACCGGCAAGTCCGAGCCAGAGCGGGTCAACGCCGCCTTTGCCGCCAAGGCGGCGATGCATTCCTGGGCGAAGGGCCTGTCGCGCGATGTCGGCCGGCACGGCATCACCGTCAACTCGATCGCGCCCGGCCGCATCATCAGCGAGCAGATCCTGCGCAACTACCCGCCCGAGGAGCGCAAGCGCCAATCCGACACCGAGATCCCGGTGGGCGAATACGGCCAGCCCGCCGATCTCGCCGTGCTGGCGGTGTTCCTTGCCTCGCCGCTGGCGCGCTACATCACCGGCACGGTGATCCCGGTCGACGGCGGGCTCCGGCGCTATCAGTTCTGAACGGGCGCGGGAGCGATCACAGCGCGTTCACCGGGCCATGAAAACCGATTTATCCGCCGATTATGCCGTAGGCCGAGCCGGCGGCGGCCTTTAGGATCCCATCGCACGGAGCTCACGCGCTGCCTAGGGGTTTCGATGGCGGTCGCGCTGCTGTTGGCGGGCTGCATTGCCGCCTCGGGCCCCCGTGCCGCCGCCGCTCGCCGCGGACAAGGCGCGAATCTTCGTCTATCGCGACAACGAGATCTACGAGAGCCTTGGCTGGGTCCCCGTCACCTTCAACCGCCGCGAAGTGCGGGCGGTCGGCCGCGCCCTGTTCTTCTACCGCGATGTGGCGCCCGGCACCTATGTGATCGACGTGATCACCGAGAGCCTGTGGCCCGACCAGGTAGGGGCGCTCGGGCGAGACGATCTATGCCAAGGTCGGAGCCTTGCGCGGCTCCGCCGCCAGCGACAGCTCCGACCAGCCGCGGGCGACTTTCGCCGTCGACATCCGCAATCCCGATACGGCGCGCCGCGAGACGAGCGTGTTAAGGCAGGCGGCGGAGCGCTGAGGCTGCCGCCGCGGCATCCCGCGTCAGTGGCGCATGGTCCAGTGCTCGAGCGGCGTCGCCCTCGGGCCGAGAACCTTGCCGACCCGCTCGCGCCCGCGCCAGATTTCGGTGGCCACGTATTGGGGCGAACACTCCAACGCGCCTTTTGCCGCCTCTATCGCCGCGAGGTCGTCCTCTGACTCGAGCCGCTTTATGGCTCTGGTGACGCCGGAGGCATCGATCATCAGCGCATAATATTCATCCATCTTCCGTCCCAAGCATTCCGGCAGGCATCGACCTGCCCGATTTTCCCCTTGCGTCAGATATAGGCGCGCGGGCGGCCATCGGCGCGGAGTTTTGCGGCTTGTGATGGGCTTTTTAGGGTTCCGTCCTTGCCGGCGGAGCGAAGGTCGGCTTGCTAAACGCGTTGTCGCAGGAGACCGCGCGGCCCGAGTTTAACCGGAGCCGGTCTTCCAGCCCGCTTTGCCCGAGATGTGATATGATGTGGCGCTGCGGGGACATCGATTCCAGGCAAGCTCATGGCCTACGACTACCGCGCGGATCCGCTTCTGGGGCGTGCGCTGGACTATTGGGCGGGCAAGCGCGGCGCCCGGTCGATGCCGCAGCGGCGCGATATCGAGCCCGGTGAAATCCCGCGCCTGCTGCCGAACTTACAGCTCATCGATGTGCAGGGAGACCAGTTCCGCTACCGCCTCATCGGCACCGCGCTGGTCGAGGCTTTCGGACGCGACTATACCGGTACCTATGCCCATGAGCTCTTCCCTGGCCCCCGCGGCGACTTCGTGCGCGCGCTTTACCGGTCGGTGCGCGACTCTGGCCGGCCGCTGTTCAGCCGCAACCGGTACCTGACGACGCGGGACGTCGATCTCATCGCCAATCGCCTTTACATGCCGCTCTCGGAGGACGACCACAGCGTCGGCATGCTGCTTGGAGCCTTCAGCTTCGAGTTCGACGTGGGGGCCGATCCGGTCCTCTGCGCGTGGGGATCGGCGGCGCTCGACGCGAGCCTGTCGGAGACCGAGTTCGTCAACCTCGACCCTCCGCCGGCGCCGCCTCGCACTTGACGCATCGTCGCCTCAGAGAACGCCCTCGCGGTCGCGCGTTCCCTTCAGATGGCTTGGGTCGATGACCCCTCGATATGTGAGAATGTTCTCCTCTCCGATCCCGGCGCTTATCGCATTCACACATGCGGTAGCCCCTCCCCTCCTGAGGCAGGGCAATCGCAGATGGCATCTTTTGTCGGCCGCGATGCACGTTTCGAATCCGCGAGACTGCCGAAACCCAGCCCGTTCTATCGCTGCGCGATTGAACCCTCCCGGGGGTGACCCGGCCGCGCTGCGACGCGCGGCTCCGAAGGATTCGCCGGCGAACGGGTCGCCCGCATAGCGTCGGCCGGGTTGGCCGCCTCTCCGTCATCTCGTTGATCTGCTTCGCGGCTCAACCTCCGTGGTCAGTCTTTTCCGTCGGCAGCGCGAGGGCAATGCGATTGCCTGCTCCGAAGGGAAGGAAAAGAGCCATGCCGAGGCGAGGATCTTCTCAGTTTTTCGCGACCAGCGGGCAGCCGCCCTGGTCGAGGGGACGGTAGGCCTGCGCGGCGGGCACGGTCCGGATCAGCTTGAAGTAGTCCCAAGGCCCCTTCGACTCCGACGGCTTCTTGACCTCGTAGAGATACATATCGCGGAGCACGAGACCGTCGACGCGCAAGTGGCCGTCCCTGGTCATGAAATCGTTGATCGGCGTCTCCCGCATCTTCGCCATGACCCGGTCGGGATTCTTGCCGCCCAGCGCCTGCACCGCCTTGAGGTAATGCGTCACGGCGCTGTAGTTGCCGGCCTGGACCATGGTCGGCATGTGGCCGACGCGCGCCAAAAAGCGCTTCGACCAGGCGCGGCTCGCCTCGTTCTGGTCCCAGTAGAAGGCGGTGGTGAGCTGAATGCCTTGCGCGGTCTTGAGGCCGAGGCTGTGAATGTCGGTGATGAACATGAGAAGGGCGGCGAATTTCTGGCCGCTCTCGCCGATGCCGAACTCGGCGCCTTGCTTGATCGCGTTGATGGCGTCGCCGCCGGCATTGGCAAGGCCGATGATCTTCGCCTTGGAAGCCTGCGCCTGCAGCAGATAGGACGAGAAATCATGGGTGTTGAGTGGCGCCGCGACGCCGCCGAGCACGCGGCCGCCGGCGGCCTCGATGACGCTGGTGGTGTCGCGCTGCAGCGCATGGCCAAAGGCATAATCGGCGGTGATGAAGTACCAGCTGTCGCCGCCGCTTGCCACCACCGCGCCGCCGGTGACATGGGCGAGCGAATAGGTGTCGAAGACCCATTGCGCGGTATAGGGCGAGCAGTTCTTGCCAGTGATGTCGGAGCTGGCCGGCCCCGCCATCAGCGCGATCTTGTGCTTCTCGCGCGTCACGTCCTCGACGGCGAGCGCCACCGACGAGGCCGGCACGTCGGCGATAACGTCGACGCCTTCGTCGTCATACCATTTGCGCGCGAAGGTCGAGCCGATATCCGGCTTGTTCTGGTGATCGGCCGAGATCACCTCGATCGGTTTGCTCAGCACCGTGCCGCCGAAATCCTCCACCGCCATCTGGACGGCGGCGAGCGAACCGGGGCCGGTGATATCGGCGTAAAGCGACGACATGTCGGTGAGCACGCCGATCTTGACCGGGCCGTCCTCGGCGGCAAGCGCGCCGCCGGAAACGGCGAGAACCGCCGCGGCAGCGGCGAGAAAAGCCTTTGCGCTCATTGAGATCCCTCCCCTCGAATGTCCGGCTCGTTTGCGAGATGATAGGTGAGTTGCGCGCGGGCGAAAAGCGCCGGATGCACGCCGGACCTGCAGCACGACACCTCCTGGGCTAAGCTCGGCGCGATGCACGGAGAAAGACGCGCCATGCCGGACCGCAACCGCCAGATTCTGCTCGTCGAGACGCCCAAGGGAAAGCTCGGGACCCAGCATTTCCGCCTCGCCGAGGCATTGCTGCCGCAGCCGCAGGAGGGCGAGGTGCTGGCGCGGGTGCGCTACATCTCGCTCGACGCCGCCAACCGCGCCTGGATGCAGGGCGCCACCTACCGCTCGGCGGTCCAGGCGGGGAGCGTGATGGCGGGCGGCGCGCTGGCGGAAATCATCGAGTCCCGGAGCCCGGCGCTGCAGCCTGGCGATCTCATCTTTGCCGATACCGGCTGGCAGGACTACGCCGTGCTGCCGGCCTGGCGCGCGAGGAAGCTGCCGCCTCTGGAGCCGCTGACGCATCTCCTCAGCGTCTACGGTATTGCCGGCCTGACCGCATATTTCGGCCTGCTAAGGGTGGGAAAGCCCGGGCCCGGCGAGACGGTGGCCGTGTCGGCGGCGGCGGGCTCGGTCGGCTCGCTCGCGGGCCAGATCGCCAAGATCAAGGGATGCCGCGCCATCGGCATCGCCGGCGGCGCGGAGAAATGCGCTTGGCTCACCGGCGCGCTCGGCTTCGACGCGGCGGTCGACTACAAGGCAGGGGCGCTGCCCAAGGCGCTGAAAGCGGCGGCGCCCGACGGTATCGACGTCTATTTCGACAATGTCGGCGGCGACGTCTTGGAGGCCTGCCTCTTCCAGATGAATCTCCGCGGCCGCATCGCCTGCTGCGGCGCGGTCTCGCAATATGACGGCGCGCCGCAGCCGCACGGGCCGCGCGGCGTGCCCGGCCTCATCGTGGTGAAGCGCCTCACGCTGCAGGGCTTCATCGTGATGGATTACGAGGCCGAGCGCGACGGGGCAATCGCCGAGCTCAAATCCTGGGTCGATGCCGGCAGGCTCGTCGTTCAGGAGGACATCATCGACGGGCTCGAGAACACCCCCGGCGCACTGATCGGGCTGCTGGCGGGCGAGAACCGGGGCAAGCGGATGGTGAAGGTCGCGTGAGGCGGCAGTACCGGCGCATTGATCCAGATCAACAAGGAGCGCGGCCGGCCAGTCTATGAAGCCGCAGAGGAGATACCGGCCGCATGGACCTTGTCGATCTCGCCGCGTTGCGCCACGGGCTTGCCGATCCCTTCCCGCCGGTCGCCTAGCAAGATGGACGACTCTCTCATCGATCGCTTCGGCGATCAGCGCATCCCGCGCTATACCAGCTACCCGACGGCGCCGCATTTCGGCGCCGCCGTGGGCGCGCGCGAAGGCGAGGCCTGGCTCGGAGCGCTCGATCCCACAGTGGCGCTCTCGCTCTACCTTCATGTGCCGTTCTGCAGTTCGCTCTGCTGGTATTGCGGCTGCCACACCAAGGTGCCGGGACATGATGGGCCGGTCGACCGCTATGTCGATGCGCTGGAGCGCGAAATCCGCCGCGTCGGCGAGCTGCTGCCGGCCGGCATTCGCGTCGCCCATCTGCATTGGGGCGGCGGCACTCCCACGATCATCGGCCCGGCGCGCTTTCGCCGGGTGATGGAATTGATCCGGCGCCGCTTCGCGCTCGAAGTCGAGGCCGAGCTTGCCATCGAGATTGATCCGCGCCGGCTCAGCGCGGAGATAGCGGCGGCGCTCGGCGCCGAAGGCATCACCCGCGCCAGTCTCGGCGTCCAATCCTTCGATCCCGTCGTGCAACACGCGATCCATCGCCTGCAGAGCTTCGCCGACACCGAACGCGCCGTCGACCTCCTGCGCGGCGCCGGCATCGCCGGGATCAATTTCGACATCCTTTACGGACTGCCGCATCAGACCGCATCGTCCTGCCGCGAGACGGTCGAGCGCGCCCTCGCCCTGGCGCCGGACCGGCTCGCCGTTTTCGGCTACGCCCACGTGCCGGCGATGAAGCGCCATCAGCAGCGCATCGATGCGCAAGCGCTGCCCGGCGCGGCCGAACGCTATGCCGCGGCCGCGGCGATCGCCGATGCCCTGTCGCAGGCGGGCTATGTCGCTATCGGCCTCGACCACTTCGCGCGGCCCGAAGACGAACTCGCGCGCGCCTTGGCGGCAAAGCGCCTAAAGCGCAACTTCCAAGGCTACACCGCCGACCCCGCGGCGGCGCTGATCGGCATCGGCGCCTCGGCGATATCCGCTTTGCCCCAGGGCTATCTCCAGAACACGCCGCTCATCGGCGCCTATGGCGAAGCGGCGGCGGAGGGCCGGCTCGCCACAGCGCGCGGCGTGGCGCTCAACGGCGATGACCGGCTGCGCCGCGACGTCATCGATCACCTGATGTGCTATCTCGCCGCCGATCTCGGCGCGATCGCCGCCCGGCACGGCGCCGACGCACGGCACTTCGCGCGCGAACGTCCGGCGCTGGAGGAGCTCGCGCGCGAAAGCATCGTGCGGCTTGTCGGCGACCGCATCGAGGTTGTCGAATCCTGCCGCATGCTGGTTCGCGTCGTCGCCGCGACCTTCGACGCTTATCTCGACCGCGCCGCTGGCCGGCACGCCCGCGCGATCTAGCCCGCGCCCAAGCGCGCCTTGCGCGTGCTGCGCGCGCTAGGATCCGGCGCTATGATGCTCGCCATGGGTCCCGCGAGCGCATCGATCCCGGGGCGTTGCCTCAGATGGCTGGTTGACGCGACCGACAGGCTATTGCGGCGCATCCACGGCATCATCGAGTTCGAGACGCATGCCGGCGGTCTGTTCCGGATCGAGCTTGGCCAAGTGGAACGGGAAATCCTGCTTTCCGACGGAACGCACCTCCGTCGGGGCGATCTCGTGATCGAGCTGCATCTTTGGAACGAGCAGGTTCTGCCGGTTCCGCTCGAGGGCATCGATCTCGGCTGGGCGGTGCGCATCCGGCGGCAGATGCTCACGACCCTGCACCGGCTGGCGCTTCATCTCCGGGAAGACCGACGGCTCGACAAGGTGCGGGCGATACGGATGCAGCCGGCCGATGCGGGTTGGCGGCCGGACAGCTCCTTTGCCCGCGTCTTGACGAAAATCGGGTTCGAGCCGGCCGAAGACGGGGCGCCGGAGGGGGGAGGTCTGCACCGCTTCCTCGACGACCTCTGGATGTGGCTGCTGACCTGGACCCACAATCCTCGCCTGCTCAAAGGCCGCCAGTTCCAGCGCAAGCGCCGCGCGTTCTGGATCTCCCGGCCGCGCTTCCTCGCGCTCTACGGCGATGGGCGCAGCCTGCCCGCAAATGCCGGACCCGCGGATCGATCGTCCAGCGCTCCGCCGAAGAAATCAGCAACCCTCGGCTGACAACGCCCGGGATGATGGGCCATCGTGCCGGATCTCGCCGCGCGCGACGACGCGGGGGAGGATCGAACCGGCGGGCGGGTCGAGCGCCTCCACCGTCATCTCGCCGCGCCGCGCATTGGCAACGACGACCATGACGGTGTGGCTGTTGAGGACCGGCTCCCGAAGATCGGCCGCGCCAGCGAAGCCGCCCTGCTGAAGCGCCCCGATCATCTGCGCGCGCGCGGCGTTGTTCGCCTCGGGCGTGGTCGGCGCGCCGGTGGTGACCGACTGGTTGCGGGGCCTGCCCTCGAGGTCGGGACTCAGCCATTGATTGGCGACGCCGCATGCCCATCCGGCCGAAGCTGCGCGGTGCAGGCGGCGCCGCGAGCCCAGCGCCTCGACAACGCAGCACTGGTCGGGCTCGGTGCCGGCAACGGCGAAGATCGCCGGCATGGCGATATCGACGCGCTCGTCCGACAGGATGTCCAGGGCGGCGGCGAAATCCCGAGCCTTCTCGAAGGCCCGGCGCAGCAGGTGGGTCGCGGGCAGCGTTCCGCGCGATCGCAGGACCCGCAGCCGCGTCACGACCTCATCGAGCACGCGATGCCCCAGCGCCGGCACCCGCGGCGCCTGGTTGATGGCCGCGGAAAAGCGGCTCGGCGCCATGCCCGTGAGCACGCCTGCATAGCCGGGCCAGGTGGCACTGTAGAAAGGCCCATGGGAGGTCTCGTGCCGCGCCACTACGACATGGCGGCCGATGCCCGAAAGCCCCCAGTCGAGCACGCGGATCATGCGCGCGCCGCCGCCGGCGGGATCGGCCGCCACGCTCGTCGAGCAGGCCCATTCATAGACGGTATTGAGAAAGAAGGCGCCGGGCCGGCCGATCGCCGCGGCGACCTGGCGAATCTCCTCGAGATAGGGATTGGCCTGCCGCGCGAGCCAGGAATGGGACAGTCGGTCGATCAGCCCCGTGGCGAGCGGCAGCAGCGGGTGGCTGCGCCGGCTGAGCGCCTCGGCGACGAGGGCGCGTGCCCCCTCGGGCGCGCGCAAGCAAAGCTCGACGCTCGGCAGCCCTCCGACGGGAATCACCGGGATTTCGGCCGCCACTTGCGGCAGGTTCGTCTCGCCCATGTCTCGCTCTGCCTATGTCCGTGAATGCTGCGAGAATAGGCGAAAGGCGGTGCCGCCGATAGGGGCGCTTCGCCTTGTGCTTCGTGCCGGCCCATGACATCCACACCCCTTTTCCGTGTCGCCGCCGCCGCCGAGGCGCTACACTGAGGCATGTTTCCTTCCGATCCCGCAATTGACCCGGCGGCGCCAAGCCGAGATCGACGGCAGGGCTCAAGGAGACGCTCGTGACCGACCGCGGCTATGCCGAGCTTCTGTCGCTGAAGCTCCACTGCACTAGCCCGGACTGCGGCCAATCCTTCCAGAAGGTCATCGGCGAGCTGGCCGGCCGCGCCACCATCGCCTGCCCTCGATGCAACAAGCCGGTCGATCTCGGCGAGCACGCGCAGGCGATCGAGGCGCTCGCGGCGCTGGCCGCCGAGCTCGACAAGGCGCCGCAACGCCGGGCCCAGCGATGAGCGCAACCGCGCGACTCGCCGCGCTCAGCCGAGCGGACCGTCGCATGGGCGAGCTTGGACCGAAGGCGGCGGCGGGGTGTAGAGTGGTCACCGCGTTCTTCGCGCGGAGGATCTCTCAGAGGAGGAAGCGATGACGGAAGCGGTTGCACGCGTCACCAAAATTACCGCCGCCTCGACCAAGAGCTTCCAGGACGCGGTCGATGCCGGGCTGAAGCGCGCTGCCAAGACGCTGCGCGGGATCACCGGGCTCGAGGTGATCGAGCAGAAGGCGAAGGTGTCGAACGGCAAGATCGCCGAATACCGCGCCACGGTCGAGATCACCTTCATTCTCGACTAGGCCGGCCGCGCT
>JASHRZ010000519.1 GCA_030037055.1 Alphaproteobacteria bacterium | reverse complement strand
CGCCGAGACTCATGCGAAATAGAGGGCAAAAAGGGGGCTGGCGGTCCAATCCAGCAGGCGCGTCGGCAATCCATGGTGTCTTGCCAGTAGCATTGCCTCCGTGTGTCCCATTATTCGGCCGACCATCGGATACGCTCGTCTTCGAAATCGATGAAGAAGATCGAGCTCTTCCCGCTTGTCGAATGTCTTAGATTTTTCTGCGTACTCAAGCTCCCGACCGATTGTCGGAATGAGCTGGTATGTGCTCCTTGACAGCCCTCGATACCAAAGCTTCTCGTTTGAAAGCGATTTTCGAAGTTCAAAGACTGCGCCCACAAAATCTAGCGCGGAACTGATCTCTCCGCGGGGCTCGATAGTGAACGTGATTTGATTGCCCGACGCCATCCTTTTTATCCCCAATGATCGCTTCAGCCTGTCTTAGATCGCATCTTGGGATCGGCCATTCGGCACCGCTCCGGCCAAGGGCGACCGAGACTTGCGAGGGTCAAACAATGCGTCCGTACGCGCGTACGGCCTCCCCTCGGGTCCCGGTAATTCAGGAGCTCCGCAATCCGCATCAACTCCGCGCGGTATGCCGCTCTTGCTTCGTCGGACCTAACCGCGGCCGGCGGTGGCCGGTCGCCGAGCGTGAGCACTGCGGCGACAGCTGCGCCTCGAGCCTCCCAGCGGGCGGCGCGGCGCGCCTCACGGCGGACGGTGTGCGGCTTCGGCATATAGTGGTCCTCTCAAATGACATTCTGCCAAGGCGGCGGCAACTGCTGAAGCTACTCCCGTGCAGCACTCGCGCGAACCATGAAATGCAGCCCGAGCAGAACGATCGCCGAGAGCGCAACCCAACGATAAGGGAGCACCAGGCCGCACGGGAGCCAACCGCGAGGGGCCTCTGCCGTAGGCGCCGGCGCCGGCTGGTACGGCGTCCCTGGGCCTTCGCGCCGTGTCGCGCTTGGCGGCGGCACGATTTGATCTGTTGCGGGCGGCTGCCATACCGGGCACGCATGCGTTATCGTGATCGTTGCCCGCTCAATGTTCCCCACAAGGCCCCACTGCGGCTGGTACCAATCGATCAAGAGGAAAGCCGCCACGGCTGCGAACGCCACTGTGAGTGCGAAGCGCCGACTAGCGATCACTTTTCCGCATGTCTGCACTAAGCCTAGCGACCCAAGCTCGCGGTGAGCTTCTCGCGCGGTTTCAGGCTGGCCATCGACAGCTCGGCTAATCTGCTCGTCCGACGCAAAGAGTGCGTCCCGTAACGAGCCCAGGCCGAATAGAAGGGGCAGGGCGAAAACAAGGCCGCGGACCCAGTAGAGAATGCCCTCCGGCGGCGGCCAGAATGCGATGACGCCCACTGCCACCGCGACCCAAAAGATGCCAGTGATTGCCGGTACGTATCTCGGCGCGCGTCCGCTCATTGTTACCAGCCGATCCAGCGCAGCAGCCGGCAGCCGAGCACTACTAGCGGCACAAGCTGCTCGGCGGGGCCCGCCAAGAAGCCGCCAACGCCGAACAGAATGAGCAAGACAATGCCAATGGCGGGAAACATGCAGATCATCGTGGCGTCCCTGCCAGAACGATACGATGCCCCCTTTAGCTACGCAATGTACATGGACGACGTAGGGTTAGATGGGAAGAGCTTGTTCCCATGGACCTTTATGCTAAACGGCTGCGCGAGCGCGCTCGAGAACTGGAATTGTCGGACGCTGAGGTCGCGCGTCGAGCCGGTCTTTCGGAGCGCCGTTACGGACATTACGTCCGAGGCACGCGCGAACCCGATTTTGCGACGCTGATTCGCATCTGCGAGGTTTGGACGCGACTCGGGTCCGGCCCGGAGAAAGCACTTGCGCCGACTCGGAAACCGCGAGTACTACGTCAAATAGCAATTACACGCTATTACTGGGAGAAAACGAATGAAAGTCACACAAGAGACCGTGACTGTTTTGCCCAACGCCGCGTTGGGCGAAGTCAACATCATTCTTGCGGGGTTCCGCATCACGCTCACGGCCGATGAGTCATTGGCGCTCGCAAGCGCGTTGGCGAGCAGCCTCGAGCAGTTGCAAGGGATGCAGAAGCAAGAAGCGGCGGCGGAGAAATGGGATGTCGGACGATCGACGCCCGCTGCGCCGGATCTGCGCTCGGGCTCCGCCGGCAAGGACGCCGCGGCCGAATCCGAGGCGATGACGCAACGGACGCGAACACTCATCCAGGCGAGCATGAGGGAGAAAGGGCTTTCCCTGCGAGAGGAGCAACGGGAATGACCGCCACGATCATCATCGTCGCACAGTGCAAGGGCGGCGTCGGCAAGACAACGCTTGCCGCGCATCTCGGTGTAGCTTGGGCGGCGATGGGGCATGAGGTGGCGCTCATCGATTCCGACTCGCAAGCGAGCCTGGCGTGCTGGCACGAGAGGCGCAAAGCGCGGCTTGGCGGCGGCGGGACCGGCCTCGGCTTCGCGGCCACGACCGGCTGGCGTGCCCCAGGCGAGATCCACAGGCGAGCCTACGATTGCGACATCCTGCTGGTCGATAGCCCGGCGAGCGCCGACAGCAATGTTCGGACGGTGGTCAGGTGCGCGGGCCTCGTGCTGGTCCCAGTGCAGCCTTCGCCCGTCGATGTGTGGGCGACGCTGCCGATGCTTGAGATGGCCGAGCGCTTGCGGGTTCCGGCGCTGCTCGTTCTAAACCGCGTACCCGCGCGCGCCTGTCTGACCGCTTCGATGCGCGAGCGGCTGGCCGAGTATGACGTGGGCCTCGCCGCCACCAGCATCGGCAATCGCGTGGCACTCGCCGCCGCCTTCGCGGAAGGGTGGGGAATTACCGAATGCGCACAGGGTTCCACTGCTGCGGAGGAGATCACCGCGCTCGCGGCCGAGCTCTTGGAGCTGCTGCCATGCTCAGGGCGGACTCTGCCGCACCACGAAGCAACGGCCGCGCCGACGGCCTTGTGGCGCAGCGCGTAGCGGAATGTCGAGGGCGAGGGTGTCGATGTCGGGCAGGCGGCCTCCTGGCTGCTGATGTCCCCCCCGGCAGATATCCCCGCACCGTTTCGTCCGCCGCTGGTCGTAGGCAGAGGCCGCGCTCGACATCGCTGTGGCGCGGAGCTAGCTGCTCGGCCAGGCGCCATCGGCGCAACTGGCCGGGCGCCGGCCGTGAGGCGCGGCGGGCAAGGTCATGATGGCGTAACGGGAGGAGGGATGAAGCGGGAAATGGGCGATGAAATATATGCACGATAACGTATCGTGATCCCGGCAGCGGCATTTGCACAGGAGCTCGAGCATGGCCGATCGCTCTCCCGGACTCGCCTGTCGCTATGAGGACATCCTTCTGCTCGACGGGGTCCGCACCCCCTTTGCCGATTACTGCGGCGCGCTCGCCGGCGTGTCGCCGACTGACCTCGGCATCAAAACCGCGCGCGCCGTCCTCGCCCGGGCCGGCGTGCCGCCTACTCATGTCGGCCAGGTGATTACAGGCAACATGGCGCAGGCGAGCTTTGACGCCTACATGCTGCCGCGGCATATCGGCCTTTATGCCGGAGTACCGATCGACGTGCCGGCGATCTTGGTACAGCGCGTCTGCGGCACCGGCTTCGAGCTCATCGCGCAGGCTGCCGATCTCATGACGCTGGGCAAGACCGATCTCGCGCTCTGCGTTGGCACGGAGTCGATGACCCGCAACCCGGTCGCCGCATACACGCATCGCACTGGCTTTCGCCTCGGCCAGGTCGAGTTCAAGGACTTCTTGTGGGAGTCCCTGCTCGACCCCGCGGGGGGCTGCACCATGGGCCAGACCGCCGAGAACCTTGCGCGCAAATACGAGATTTCGCGCGCGGAGGTGGACGCCTTCGCCGCTGCGAGCTTCGCTCGCGCCGTCGCCGCGCAGGAGGACGGCTTCCTCGCCGGCGAGATCGTGCCGGTGACGAGCGAGACCTTCGAACTCGCGGGTTATGCCCCCCGCGGCATCAGGCTCGACCGATCGCTGAAGGAATTCGCGACGGACAGCCATATTCGTCCGACCTCGCTCGAGGCGCTGCGCAACATCAAGCCGGCCTTCGGCGGCGTGCAGACGGGCGGCAACAGTTCCGCCATCGTCGACGGCGCCGCGGCAACTCTGGTTGCAAACCGACGCTATGCGCGGGCGCACGGCAAGACGCCGCTGGCGCGGCTCGTCGCCGCAGCCGCGGTCGGCGTGCCGCCGGAGATCATGGGCATCGGGCCGGTGCCGGCGATAAGGCGCGCGGTGGAAGTCGCCGGCCTGAGCCTTGCCGAAATCGACCGCTTCGAGATCAACGAGGCATTCGGCGCGCAGTGCCTCGCCGTCGAGCGAGCGCTCGGCCTCGATCACGACAAGGTCAACGTCAATGGCGGCGCCATCGCCATCGGCCATCCGCTGGCCGCGACCGGGGTGCGGCTCACCGTGACGCTAGCCCGCGAATTGCGGCGGCGCGGCTTGCATTACGGCATCGCTTCAGCCTGCGTCGGCGGCGGCCAGGGCATCGCCCTCGTCGTCGAGAATCCTGATCTCGCCCGTCACCCCGGCTGAGGAGGCCAGGCGGCGCCATCGCCGAGGAGCGAGCGATCCGGCCGGATGAGCGCGCCGGGCCCGCCGTCGACGCGGCCGACCGGCTTGCGCGATCGATTACGGACCACTGCCGCAGCATGTGGGCTACGCCCTGCGGCGCGCCCAGCTGCTCGTGTTCCAGGATTTCACTGGGACGATAGCCAGCATTGCTCTCCGCCCGGTGCAACTCTCGCTGCTGCTGCCGATCGGCCGCAGTCCCGGCCTGGCGCAAACGCGGCTTGGTAAGGTGACTCGGAATCAAGAGAGCACAAACATGATAAGGCTCCTGGATGAGAT
>JASHRZ010000518.1 GCA_030037055.1 Alphaproteobacteria bacterium | reverse complement strand
CAGCTCGGGGATCTCGAGCGGACCTGCGTGGAGAACCTCAAAGGCGAGCGCTTCAAGGGCAAAGAGCGCGCCGTCGGCGAGGCGCTCGCCGCCGTCTTCGCGCGGCTGCGCGAGGAGGCGCCGGCGCTCTTCTCCCGCGACGCCAAGCGCAGATCGGACTTCTTCCGCGACATCGCCGGCTCGCGCTTCATGACCATGGCGCAGGAAATCGCCAAGTCCGCAGGCTTGTCCTACGACCTCATTCTCAACGTCTACGACAAGGCCATCATCGAAGTCGAGAACCGGCCGCCCTCCGGCGAACTGAAGGACAAGTACCTCAAGGCGCTCGAACGGGTCGCGGCATCGGCGCCGGAGTTCGGCAGCCTGGTCGGGCGGATTTCCGGTCCGGTGCGCGAAGGACTCGATGTCCCGCTCGAGGACACCTATCTCGTCGGCACCGGCTACGGACGGGTGACGCTGCCCTTCTCCAAGGAGCACATCCGCTCCGAGATCCTGTGCCACGGGCTCGGCGCCCACATTATGTACCCGCAAACCCGCACCGTGCTCGACATCGGCGGCCAGGACACCAAGGCGATCCAGGTCGACGGTGCCGGCATCGTCGAGAACTTTCAGATGAACGACCGCTGCGCCGCCGGCTGCGGTCGCTATCTCGGCTACATCGCCGACGAGATGAACATGGGCCTGCACGAGCTTGGGCCGATGGCGATGAAGGCGACGCGCACGGTGCGTATCAACTCGACCTGCACGGTCTTCGCCGGCGCCGAGCTGCGCGACCGGCTGGCGCTCGGCGAGAAACGCGAGGACATCATGGCCGGGCTGCACCGCTCGATCATTCTGCGCGCGATGTCGATCATCTCGCGCTCAGGCGGCGTGCGCGACCAGTTCACCTTCACCGGCGGCGTCGCCAAGAACGAGGCGGCGGTGAAGGAGCTGCGCCAGCTCGTCCGCGAGAACTACGGCGATGTTGTCATCAACATCAATCCCGATTCGATCTACACCGGCGCGCTGGGTGCCGCCGCCTTCGCGCGGCGCGCCGTCGAGCATTGAAGGAGAGCGCCATGACCGTCACCGCAGGCATCGATGTCGGCACCGGCGCCGTCAAGGCCGTGCTGTTCGAAGTTGAGGGCGGGCGGACGCGCTGGCTGGTGCGTCGTACCGAGCGCGTGCGCCAGCGCGATCCCTTCAAGCTCGCCGAGCAGACTTATGACGGCATCCTCGAGGAGGCGGGACTGGGGCGCGGCGACGTGGCCTATGTGGCGACCACCGGCGAGGGCGAGTCGCTGGCCTTCCACACCGGCCATTTCTATTCCATGACGACGCACGGGCGGGGCGCCATCTATCTCGAGCCCGCCGCCCGCGCGGCGCTCGATGTGGGCGCCCTGCACGGCCGCGCCATCCGCCTCGATCCCAGGGGCAAGGTGCTGAGCTACAAGATGACGAGCCAGTGCGCGTCAGGCTCCGGTCAGTTTCTCGAGAACATCGCTCGCTATCTCGGCATCGCCCATGACGAGATCGGCATGCTCTCCAAGAAGGCCGACAATCCGGAGAAGGTGAGCGGCATCTGCGCGGTGCTGGCCGAGACCGACGTCATCAACATGGTCTCGCGTGGCATCTCGGCGCCCAACATCCTGAAGGGCATTCACTCCTCCATGGCCGACCGCCTCGCAAAGCTGCTGAAGACCATCGGCACCATCGACGGGGTCGTGCTGATGACCGGCGGGCTCGCGCTCGACGACGGCCTCGTCGCGGCGATGCAGGAGGCCATGGTGAAGGAGAAGGTCACCTATCCCGTGCGCAGCCATCCCGATTCGATCTATGCCGGCGCCATCGGCGCGGCGCTTTGGGGCGCGTTCCGCCACGAGAAGTTGGCCCGGCTGGGTGAGCTGGCGAAGGTGTCCTGACGCGTCGGGGAAGGAGGTTCGGCCATGGCGCTCACCATTATCGACACCTGCACCAATTGCGACGCCTGCCGCCCGGTCTGCCCGAACGAGGCGATCACCGCGGGCGACGGGATCTACGTCATCGACCCCTTGCGCTGCACCGAATGCGTCGGCGCCGAGGACGAGCCGCAATGCAAGCTCGTCTGCCCGGCGGACTGCATCCTGCCGCATCCGGATTTTCGCGAGACGCGCGAGGAGCTTCTGGCAAAGTACGAGCAGCTGCACGGCTGAATGCGATCCGCCCACGCCGGCTGCTGATCCACGGCTGAAGCCAATCCCGATGAACGAGGCCCGGCTGCCAAGAGCCCTCCCCGCCCGCTTGCTGCTTTCTCATTCACAGATTTCGACCCGGATGGCCAATTGTAGAGGACATGCCGTGATCCACCCTCTCCGCCCCAATGGGCCAAGGGATTCATGGATTTCTTTCATGCATAGCAAGTGCATAACCGTCGAGTGTGGCGGCGAGGCGGTTCCATCCGTCTCGCATCGTCTTGGGACCTGGAGGCTTATAGTAGCAATTCCATCCGCCGAGCCGCGCTGCCAGGCGATGAAGGCGAGCGAGCCTGGCTGGTGAGGATTTTTCTGGCGTGTTGCTTCGAGCGGAGAGGCGTTTGAGGGCGGGGGCAAACGCGTCATCGATGATATCGCTG
>JASHRZ010000517.1 GCA_030037055.1 Alphaproteobacteria bacterium | reverse complement strand
GGCTAGCGATGAGCGCCGCAAGCCCGGCGCGCCGGGCGTCGGGCTTGCCGCCGCAACTTCGCCAGCAGCCGCACCGCTCAAATCGACTGCGTCGCCGTCTTCACCTTGAGGGGCGTGAACGGCACCGAGCGGAGCCGCACGCCGATGGCGTCGAAGACGGCGTTCGAGATTGCCGAGGGAATCACTGCCGCCGAAGGCTCGCCCGCGCCCCAGGGCTTCTCGGCCGGCCGGTCGATGAGATCGATCACCACCTCAGGCACGGCCGGGAAGGTGATGATCGGGTAGCTCGCCCAGTCGAGGCTCGTCACCATCGAGCGGTCCCAGGTGAGCTCCTCGAAAAGCGTGCGGCTTACCGTCTGGATGACGTTGCCCTCGATCTGGTTCCGGAGCCCGTCCGGGTTGATGATCTGCCCGCAATCATGGACGACGTAGAAGCGCGGCACGCGGATCTCGCCAGTGCGGCGGTTGACCTCGACCTCGGCCACCGCGCCCACATAGGTGCGGACCAACTCGTATTTCACGTAAGTGAGGCCGCGCCCGCGGCTGATCTCGCCGCTGGCGGCTTGCTTCTGCGGCGAGGGCCGCTTCTCCCACTTGGCGAGCGCGGCGAGGCGCTGCAGCAGCTCCGCTCCACGCGGATCGTTCAAGTGCTTCAGGCGGAACTCGAGCGGGTCGGCGCCGGAAGCGGCGGCAAGCTCATCCATGAAAGACTCGTTGGCAAAGCTGTTCTGCATGCGGCCGGGCGTGCGGATCCAGGATGGTCGGAACGGCGTCTCGGCCAGGCGGTGGCAGACCGTGCGGATGTTGGCGAAGGTGTAAGGGATGGCCGAGTTCTGGATGATGTTGCCGGGCGCGAACGCCGTCTCATGCGGCAGGCCCGCCAGGCTTGCCGCGACGAGCGGCACGTTGCCCGCCGCGCCCTCGGGAATGAAGAACTGGGAGTCCCAGGCGATCACCTCGCCTTGCGGGTCGAGCGCCGCGCGAAGGTCGACCAGCGTTGGCGGGCCTTTGGGATCCCAGCCATGCTCGTCCTCGCGCATCCATTGCACGCGCACCGGCTTGCCCACCCTACGAGCCAGCAGCGCGGCATCGCCGGCCGCGTCCTCATGGCCGTTGCGGCCGTAGCAGCCGGAGCCGTCGATATAGAGGCAGCGCACGTTCTCGGGCGCCATGCCCAGCATCGCCGCCAGCTGCTTTCTGAGATTGTGCGTCGCCTGCGACGGCGTCCAGCAGGTGAGCCGGTCGTCCTTGATCTCGACAATGGCGCAGGATGGGCCGATCGAGCCATGCGTGTGGACGGCGAAGTCGTAGGTCGCCTTGAGCGTCTTCGCGCCCTTCGCCATCGCATCATCGACAGCGCCGACAGTGCTGGTGACGTCGTCCTTTGACACCTTGGTCGCGCGCACATGTTCGAAAAGCTTCGCCTGCTCGGGAAGCTCCGCCCATTTGGACCAGGTGGCCTTGAGCTTGCGCGACGCCTTGATGGCGCCCCACTCGCTCTCGGCGACCACGCCCAGGAAGTTGCCCTCGCGCACCACCTTGACGAGGCCGGGGATGTCCTTGACCGAAGCCTCGTCGACGCTTTGGAGGCTCGCGCCCAGCGCCGGCGGGCGCACGACGCGGCCGTGCAGCATGCCGTCGACGCGCGCATCCTGCATGTAGGTGAAGCGGCCCGTGACCTTGTCGGGAATGTCGAGGCGCGGCACCCCCTTGCCGACGATGCGGAAGGCGGCGGGATCCTTCGTCTTCGCCTCCTTGTCGAGCTTCAAGGCGAAGGTCTTGCCGCCGATGAGATCGCCGTAGCCCACGCCGGCACCGCCCGATTTCGGCTGGATCGCGCCGCCCTCGACGGCAAGATCGGCGGCCGGCATGCCGAGCTTCTCTGCGGCAAGCTCGATGAGGCGCTTGCGCGCAGTT
Organism: Alphaproteobacteria bacterium; assembly: GCA_030037055.1. Taxonomy (GTDB): domain Bacteria; phylum Pseudomonadota; class Alphaproteobacteria; order ATCC43930; family CGMCC-115725; genus DAHUYF01. Next base: position 1,226 of record JASHRZ010000517.1, on the reverse strand, counting down.
GCCGCAGCCTGGCGGATCTGCATGCCGCCGTTCTGGATCGAAAGGCTGCCATAGGTAGGCCCCTGGTCGGGGGTGAGCGCGGTGTCGCCTTGGATGACCGCGACCTTCTCGAAGGGCACATCGAGCTCGTCCGCCACGATCTGGGTCAAGGCGGTGCGAACGCCGGTGCCGAGATCGACCTTGCCGGAGAAGACGGTCACCTTGCCATCGGCGCCGATGGCGAGGAAGCCGTCGACCTCATCGGCGGCGATGGTCTTGGCGGCAGTCGCCGTCGCGCTTGCCTGCGCGGCGGCGGGCGAGAAGCGGCAGGCGAGGCCGAAGCCGACGATGAGCGCGCCCCCTCCTTTGAGGACCTCGCGGCGCGTGGCGATGGCGATGATGTCAGTCATGTCGCTTCCCCCCGCTCAGATGCTTTGGGCCGCGCGCTTTACTGCGCGGATGATCCGCAGGTGCGTGCCGCAGCGACAGAGATTGTTGGCGAGCGCCCGGCGAATATCGGCGTCGCTCGGGTTCTTGTTGGCCGCAAGAAAGGCCGCCCCCTCCATGATCATGCCGTTGATGCAGTAGCCGCATTGCACCGCCTGCTCGTCGATGAACGCCTTCTGCAGGGGGTGCGGCTTCTCCGGCGAGCCCAGCCCTTCGAGCGTAACGATCTCGGATTGGGGCCGGAGCATCGACAGCGGCAATACGCAGGAGCGCAGCGCTTTGCCGTCGACATGCACGGTGCACGCACCGCACTGTCCGAGACCGCAACCGAAGCGTGGCCCGTGCAGCCTCAAATCGTCGCGCAGCGCGTAAAGCAAGGGCATGTCGGGATCGTCGACGGTGACCATCACCGCTCGTCCGTTGACGTTCAACGCCACGGGCTTCGCCATCGCTTCCTCCCCCGAGATGTTGCTGCTGCGGAAAGAATGATGAGCCCGACAGGAGCGAGGTGTCAACCGGCTCAACGGGATCCGCAAGGCGGCTGTTTATGACTATACACCCTAGCCGCGCCGCTCGCGCTCGCGTGCCGCCTCGCCCGGGCGCTCGACGACCGCGCCTTCCTCCAGCGACAGGACGCGATCCATCTGCCGCGCCAGCTCGAGATTGTGGGTGGCGATGAGCGCCGCGAGGCCGGTGCGCCGGACGATGTCGATGAGCGCCGCCATCACCTCCGCCGCCGTGTGGACGTCGAGATTGCCGGTGGGCTCGTCGGCCAGCAGCACGCGCGGCCCATTGGCGAG
>JASHRZ010000516.1 GCA_030037055.1 Alphaproteobacteria bacterium | reverse complement strand
CCGCCGCGGCCGGCGCCTTGGCCTCGGCTGGCGCCGCGGGTTGCGGCTTGGCGGCGGGCTTCGGCCTTGCCGCGCCATCGCCGATGCGGCCGAGCAGCGCGCCGACCGCGACATTGGCGCCTTCGGGCACGGCGATCTCGGAAAGCGTGCCGGCGGCCGGCGCGTTCACTTCGAGCGTCACCTTGTCGGTCTCGAGCTCGACCAGCGGGTCGTCGATCGCGACGGCGTCGCCGAGCTTCTTGAGCCAGCGCGCCACAGTCGCCTCGGTCACGGACTCGCCCAGCGCGGGCACTTTGATTTCGGTCGCCATCCTCTTCCCCGCTTTTCGGATCGGATCGTTCAGGTGATCGAGAGCGCCTCGTCCACCAGCTTCGCCTGCTCGGCATTGTGCCGCTTCAGCAGGCCCGTCGCGGTCGCCGCCGCCTCGGGCCTTCCGACATAGCGCGCCCGCCGCGTCTTGCCGCCAAGCTCGATCAGCACCTGTTCGAGGCGCCGGTCGAGGAAGGTCCAGGCGCCCATGTTCTGCGGTTCCTCCTGGCACCAGACGACATCGGCGTGGCGGTAGCGGCCGATTGATTCCGCCAGCGCCTTCGCCGGGAAGGGATAAAGCTGCTCGACGCGGACGATGGCGACGTCGCGGATCTTGCGCTCGCGCCGCGCCTGGCGCAGGTCGTAATAGACCTTGCCCGAGCACAGCACGACGCGGTTCACCTTGTCGTCGGCGACCAGCGGGTCGACTTCGTCGATGGTGCGGCGGAAGAAGGTGCCGGGCCCCATCTCGGCGAGGCTCGACGCCACTTCGGGATGCCGCAGCAGCGATTTCGGCGTCATGATCACCAGCGGCTTGCGGAAGTCGCGGCGCACTTGCCGGCGCAGCGCGTGGAAGTAGTTGGCCGCGGTGGTGAGATTGCAGATTTGGAGGTTGTCCTCGCCGCAGAGCTGGAGGAAGCGTTCGAGCCGCGCCGAGGAATGCTCCGGCCCCTGCCCTTCATAGCCGTGCGGCAGCAGCAGGACGAGACCGGACATGCGCAGCCATTTCGCCTCGCCCGAGCTGAGGAACTGGTCGATGATGACCTGCGCGCCGTTGGCGAAATCGCCGAACTGCGCCTCCCACAGCACCAGCGCATGCGGGTCGGCGAGGCTGTAGCCGTATTCGAAGCCGAGCACCGCCGCCTCGGACAAGGGGCTGTCGATGATCTCGAACGGCGCCTGGCCGGCGCGCACATGGTTGATCGGGACGTAGCGCTCCTCGGTCTCCTGGTCGAGCAGCACGGCGTGGCGCTGCGAGAAGGTGCCGCGGCCGGAATCCTGGCCGCTGAAGCGCACGAAGGTGCCCTCCGCGCAGAGCGTGCCTAAAGCGAGCGCCTCGCCGGTCGCCCAATCGATGCCCTCGCCGCTCTCGATCGCCTTCTTCTTGGCCTCGAGCTGGCGCGCGATCTTGCGGTTCAGATTGAACGCTTCGGGCACGCTGACCAGCGCTTGGCCGACCTCCTTCAACAGCTCGGACGGCACCGCCGTCTCGCCGCGGCGCGCATCGCCCGAGGCGACCTTGAGGCCGCTCCAGGCGCCTTCGAGCCAATCGGCCTTGTTCGGCCGATAACCTTTGGCCGCTTCGAACTGGCTGTCGAGATGGGCCATGAAGTCGCTCGCCATCGCGTCGGCCTCGGCCTCGGTGACGACGCCTTCCGCGATGAGGCGCTTGGCGTAGATCTGCCGCGTCGTCGGATGCTGGGCGATGGCGCGGTACATGATCGGCTGGGTGAAGGCCGGCTCATCGGCCTCGTTATGGCCGTGGCGGCGATAGCAGAAGATGTCGACGATCACGTCCTTTTTGAAGCGGTAGCGGAACTCGATGGCGATGCGCGCGACATGCACCACCGCCTCGGGATCGTCGCCGTTGACATGGAAGATCGGCGCCTGGGTGATCTTGCCGACATCGGAGGGGTAGGGGCTCGAGCGGGCGTAGGAGGGGCTCGTGGTGAAGCCGATCTGGTTGTTGACGACGAAATGCGCGGTGCCGCCGGTGCGGTAGCCCATGAGCTCGGAAAGCTCCAGCGACTCCGGCACCAGCCCCTGGCCGGCGAAGGCCGCGTCGCCATGCATCAGCAGTCCCACCACCTCGTCGCGTTTGGCGTCGCCGCGCTGGCGCTGCTTGGCGCGCGCCTTGCCGAGGACGACCGGGTTCACCGCCTCGAGATGCGAGGGGTTGGCGGTCAGCGACAGATGCACCGTGTTGCCGTCGAAGGTGCGGTCGGTAGAGGTGCCGAGATGGTATTTGACGTCGCCCGAACCCTGAACGTCGGCGGGGTTGGCGGGGTTGCCCTGGAACTCCGAGAAGAGCGCGGCAAAGGGCTTGCCCATGACATTGGTCAACACGTTGAGCCGGCCGCGATGCGGCATGCCGATCACCAGCTCCTTCATGCCGAGCTGGCCGCCGCGCTTGATCACTTGCTCCAATGCGGGGATCAGCGACTCGCCGCCTTCGAGGCCGAAGCGCTTGGTGCCGGTATAGCGCTTGTCGAGGAAGCGCTCGAGCATCTCCGCCGCGGTCAGCCGCTCGAGGATGGCGCGCTTGCCCTGGCGGGTGAACTGGGTCTGGTTTCGCGGCACCTCGATGCGCGCCTGGATCCATTGGCGCTGCTCGAGTTCCTGCATATGCATGTATTCGACGCCGACCGAGCCGCAATAGGTCGCTTTCAGCGCGACGAGGATCTCGCGCAAGCTGGCGGTCTCGAAGCCGAGCACGCCGTTGACGAAGATCGGCCGGTCGTAATCCGTCTCCATGAAGCCGTAAGTCGCGGGATCGAGATCGGGATGCGAGGTCCGTCGCACCAGCCCGAGCGGGTCGAGATCGGCGAGCAGATGGCCGCGCACGCGATAGGCGCGGATGAGCGAGAGTGCGCGCAGCGCGTCGAGCGTCTGCTGCCGCGGCGCCGCCGCGGGCATCGCCGCCGCTTCCGGCGCCGCCCGGCCGTTGCCGCCAGGCGCCGCCGCGACGATGTCATGGCCGTTGGCGATGACATGGCCGCGCTCTCTTCCCCAGCCGGGGCCCTCCAGCTCCTTGAGCAGCGCCGGCGCCTCCTCGGCCAGCTCGGCGAAGAAACCGCGCCAGCTCGCATCGACCGCGCCGGGATCCGCGAGCCAGCGGGCATAAAGCTCGGCGATGAAAGTGGCGTTGGCGCCGTTGAGAAAAGTGGCTTCGTCCAGTCGCGACATGAGGGGTTCCGACGGTGGAGACCGGGCGGGGCGGGGCGATCCATCCCCTTCCACCGGTGCCGGCAGCCTAAAGATGGGATTTAGCGGCCGAAAACCTAGCCCGGCAATGGTTCATGCCTGGTTTACGCACGCCCAGCATCCCCGAAAGGCCGGGCCCTGCTCAAACCTTGGCGCCGGCCGTAATTTTCTTGGCCGCCTCGACCAGCGAGCGCACCGAGGCGACGGATTTGTCGAACATCGCCTTCTCCTCGGCATTGAGCGCGATCTCGACGATGCGCTCCACCCCCTTGGCGCCGATCACCACGGGGACGCCGACATAGAGGTCCTTGACCCCGTACTGGCCGGTGAGCCAGGCGGCGCAGGGCAGCACCCGCTTCTTGTCGCGCAGATAGGATTCGGCCATGGCGATCGCCGAGGAAGCCGGGGCGTAGAAGGCCGAGCCGGTCTTCAACAGATTGACGATCTCGCCGCCGCCGCCGCGGGTGCGCTGAACGATCTTGTCGACACGCTCCTGCGTGGTCCAGCCCATCTTGACGAGGTCGGGAAGCGGAATGCCGGCCACGGTCGAGTAGCGGATGAGCGGCACCATGTCGTCGCCATGGCCGCCGAGCACGAAAGCGGTCACGTCCTCGACCGACACGCTCATGTCCTCGGCGAGGAAATAGCGGAAGCGCGCGCTATCGAGCACGCCGGCCATGCCGATGACGCGGTGCGGCGGCAGGCCGCAGGCCTCGCGCATCACCCAGACCATGACGTCGAGCGGGTTGGTGATGGTGATGACGAAGGCGCCGGGGCAATGCTGCTTGATGGCGCGGCCGACGGTGGCGACGACCTCGGCGTTCCTGCCAATGAGATCGTCGCGGCTCATGCCGGGCTTGCGCGGGAAGCCGGCGGTGACAATCACCAGATCGGATCCGGCGATGAGGGAATAGTCGTTGCCGCCGGCGATCCTGGCGTCGAAGCCCTCGACCGGCGAGGCCTCGACCAGATCGAGCGCCTTGCCCTGGGGCACGCCCTCGATGACGTCGAACAGGACGACGTCACCGAGCTCTTTGAGCCCCGCCAGCAGGGCCAGCGTGCCACCGATCTGCCCCGCGCCGACCAGCGCGATCTTGTTGCGTGCCATGCGCGACCTCTCGATTTGGCGGGTCGGCCGGCGTCTTACTCCGAATTCCGCGCCGGAGCAAGCCGCCCGCTGCAGGGAGGCCGTGCGTCCTTCGAGACGCGCGCTACGGGCGCACCTTAGGATCAGGGAAGACTGAACAGGGCATCATCCTTCGCTGCCACAATCATTGCTTCCTCATCTGAGGAGCCCTGCGCAGCAGCGCGTCTCGAGGGACACCCGCCATGCAGCGTTGGCTCCGCATCTCGGCGGTGAATCTGTGCAGCAACTTCGCAAAATCTCTGCGCCCGGCTACCCCCGTCGTCCGGCGATGTAATCCTCGCTCTGCATCTCGATAAGACGCGAGACCGTGCGCTGAAACTCGAAGGCGCCGTCGCCCGCGACATAGAGCTGCGCCGGCGGCGCCTCGGCCGAGCAGACGAGGTTGCCCCGCGCCTCGTAGAGCGTGTCGACGAACATGTTGAAGCGCAGGGCCTCGTCGCGCTGGTCCGGGCCCATGCGCGGCACGGCCTCGAGGATGAAGGTGTGGAAATTCTGGCACAGCGCGAGATAGTCGCCGGGACCCCGCTTCTCGCGGCAGAGCTGGGCGAAGCTGAACCAGGCGACGTTCCGGGCGGCGCGCGGCACGATGACGAAGCGCGCCTGCACCAGCAGCGTCTTGCTCGAAGCCGAGGCGTTGTCGGTGAGATCGGCAAAGGCGCGCTCGAGCGCGCGATAGGCCTTGTCGTCGGCCGGAGCGAAATAGACCTG
>JASHRZ010000515.1 GCA_030037055.1 Alphaproteobacteria bacterium | reverse complement strand
TGGCCAGCTCCACCGTCGTGTCGGCGCGCCGCGTTGTCAGCGCCGGGATGGTGATGCTGTTGATCGTGACCGCGCCGGTGGTCGACAATTGGCTCACCTCGGGCATCACGCGCAGGCTGATGCGGTTGCCGCCGGTGATGGTGGCGACGAAATTCAAGCTGACGCCGAATTTCTTCCACTCGACCGTGATCTGGGCGATGCCGTTGGTGACCGTCGAGGCCACCGGGACGGGGAACTCGCCGCCGGCGAGGAAGCTTGCCGGCTCGCCGGAGATGGCGGTGAGGTTCGGCTCGGCGAGCACGGTGATGAGCCCCTGATTGTCCAGGGCGTCGATCAAGGCGCTGATGTTGAAATTCCCGATCGCGCCGCCGCCGAAGAGGTTGTTCACCGTCGTCGTGCCGTTGGCCGACAATTCTCGCGTGAGGAAGGAGCCGTCGGGCCCGACGAGGCCGGGCATCGACGAGATGTTCGGCCCGCTCGCCAGTCCGGCCGTAGCGCTTCCGGCCTTGAAGACGTTGTCCCAGTTGACGCCGAACTGCTTGACGATCTCGCGCGACACTTCGGCGACGCGCACGCGGATGTTCACTTGATTCGGCACGTCGAGCTTCAGCCGGTTCACCAGCTGCTTCGGATCGGGAAGGAAGCGCTGCGCGACGCGGCGGATATCGTCGCCCTCGGCGGCCGAATAGACCGTGCCCTCGAGAACCAGCGAATCGTCGACCGACCGAACCGCGACGGCGCTGCGCGGCGCCATTTGATGGATCGCCTCCTCGACCCGCATGATGTCGTAGCGGACGCTCACAGCGGCATTGAGGACGACTTCGTCGTTCTCGCCGACGGCGTAGAGCGTGGTCTCGCCGCCGGATTTGCCGAAAAGATAGACCAGCACCGGCGATTTCACCTGCACGTCGGCGACATCGGGATCGGCGACGAACACCGTCGAGGCGGGATGATCGAGATGGACGAGCTGTCCCTTGCCGACCTCGACCACCAGCGGCGTGCCGGCGGTGTTGATGACCTTGGTCGCCGCCGCGAGCGGCGCGGCGACGAGCGTCAGCGCGCCGGCCAGCGCCAGCAGTGCGACGAGGATGCGGGGATACTTGCGCATTATCGGCTACCTTTTGGGGAATTCAGTCGTTTCGACTTTGTCGCCGCGCACCACGACCACCTTCTGCTTGGAGCCGGAGAACTCCGGGGGCGGCGTGAGCTGGGTTGCGTCGCTGTCGAAGGTGTAGCTGAGCTTGTTGCTGGCGGCCTCGCCGCTCGCTTCGGCCTCGTCCTGGCCGAGGCTGCGCAGGCTCAGCGACAACTTGCCCAACTCCTGAACGACCGCGATCGCCTCGGCCTGCTTCGGCGTAACCTCGAGCGTGGCCGTCTTGGCGACGGACACCTCCTTGCTCTGGTCGTCGGCGCGCTGGTCGAGGGCAAGCACGCGGACATCGGTGAGCACGGTCTCGCCGGTATGGTGGACGTGCGCGGGATCGCCCTTTTCAGAGCTCGGCAGGTTGGGATCGGTCAAGGTGAAGCTCAAGATCACGTCGACATGGTCGCCGGGGAAGACGAAGCCGGCGAGGCCCGAGGACGGCGTCACCGGCACGGTGACGGCGCGGTAGCCTGGCGTGAGAACCGCGGCCAGGAAGCCGTGATCGCCCGGACGCACGACGCGCGTCTCGGTGATGGGTTCGCCGTCGCCGATGGCGTTGCGCACGACGGCGCCGACATAATCCTCGAGATGATTCTGCGTGGAGACGATGTAGCTCTGCGACACGGCGTCGTCGGGCCAAGCCTGCCAGCGCAGGTTTTCGGGCCGTACGAACTGGCCGGAATGGAGTTCGCCGCGCGCCACCAGAATCATGGTCGCCGGCTTCGGCGGCGGCGGCGCCGCTTCGACCTGCACCGGGCGCTCGGCCGAGAGCCAGGCGCGGCCGATGAGGATGGTTGCGCCCGAAGCCAGAAGGGCGATGACGATGAAGATGATGCGGCGGGGCGACATGCGGGGCCTCCCGTGATCAGGCTACCGTGAAGCGGGTGAGAGCGATGCAGACGCCGCCGAGCGCGATGGCGACGCCGAAGGGAATGGGACGACGCAGCCGGCTGCGCAGATCATCGCCTCCCGGCGGCCCGCCGGGGCGCGCCGGCATCAGGCGGTGGAGCGGCGAAAGATGGGCGAGCGCCAACGCGCCGCCGGCAACCCCGGTGACGACCAGCATGAGGGGCAGCGCGTCGAACCCGGTCCACAGCGCGATTGCCGTCATGAGCTTGACGTCGCCGCCGCCGAGGATGCCGCGGTCGAAGAGCAGGACGCCGACCGCCAGCAGCAGCGCCGCGGCCTCGAGGCCGTGCAGCCAAAGCACCAGCGGCTTGCCGACGGCGTAGACGGCAAAGGCGATGCCGACCGCCGCCGCGTAGCGGTTGGGGATGAGATAGGTGATTGCGTCGCTGATGGCTGCCGCGATGAGCGCCGCCAGCAGGGCGAAGACGGCGAGCCAGTCGATGAGATGAGCGGCATGGGGCATGGGTTTCTCCGATGCGCGCCGCCGCAAGGCGCTGCGCAGCCTCCCGGCTGCTTCCACCGGGACGGGAGCCGCGGCAGCGGCTCCCGGCCGGCAGAATGATTGCGACGGTCCGGTGGTTAGTTGCCGTTCGCCGTCTGCAGCTTGCCCGAGATGGTGTTGAAGGTCGTCGACAGCTGCGTGCCGACGGCGGTGATCGCGACGATGATGACGACCGAAATGAGCGCGGCGATGAGGCCGTACTCGATGGCGGTCGCGCCACTCTCGTCGCGAAGCAGATTGGTCAGAACCTTGCGCATGACAGTCATGCCTCCTAGGTACTAATGAGCGACGCGGGGATTGTGGTTTGTAACCCTTAATGCAACATTAATCGGCAAGAACTAATCCCTAGAAATCTTGATGAATACTTGGAACTAATCTTCAGAATATTGTGACTATAGAAGATGAATTTCCGATTTAATTTTCCTAAAATTTTATCCAATGCGGATTTCGGCAGCACGGAACTGCAGGAGCACGCTCGCCTTCGTCCGATGCGGAAGCGGCCGAGCGAATTGGCGGAAGGAAGGGCGCCATGCCGGCGTTGCCCCCGCCTCGCCGCCGGCGCGCCGGATCGACCCGATGAACGCGGCGAGAAGCGGCCGTTATAGGCGGCCACCGACGGCGAGGTCGGTCCTTGGCGAATCCATCGGCGCGCGATGATGGCCGATGGTCCGCCGCTGCCGGAATTTGCGATCATCTGGGGCAAGGCGAGCGGCTGCGGGCGTCGTCGCGGTCAGGAGAGGTAATGAGACGCCGAGATTTATGCGGCAAAGTGACGCATACTTGGCCGGCGCTCGGGACGTTAACCATTTATTTCTTTCTTTGTCCTAGCCGGCGAA
>JASHRZ010000514.1 GCA_030037055.1 Alphaproteobacteria bacterium | reverse complement strand
ACCTCGTGCTGCATTGCCAGATCGGCGTCTTTCGCCACGGGCGCGGCACGCGCCAGCGCGTGCGCATCAATCTCGACCTTGCCGCGCGCGAGGAAGACGCGCCCGTCGGCGACGATCTGCGCAACGTCGTCTGCGATGACGAGATCGTCAGCGGCATCCGCCGGCTCGCCGAGGGGGGCCACGTCAATCTGTTGGAGACGCTGGCCGAACGCATCGCCGAGATGTGCATTGCCGATGCCCGCATCCGCATCGCCCGGGTGCGGGTCGAGAAGCTCGACGTCCATCCCGACCTCGCGAGCGTTCGGCATCGAGATAGAACGCATTAACCGTCTTCCGTAAGTGCCTTGACGGGCGGAGATTTGCTCAAGAACGCACTTGTTCACAGGCCTTTTGAGGGAGCGCTGAGTGGAGGAATATGAGACCTGACCATGAATTTGTTACAAGCAGTTTACGCTTGATGCCAGAAAAATTCAACCAGTTCAATGGGTTGGAAAAATGGTCCATTTTTTGGGCAAAGAGCTAAAACCAACAAATTAAAGCTCATAGCAGCCATGCGGGAGCGGGTTTTCGACAGATTTGTCCACACCTGCCCCGTGGATAGCCAAATGAACCGATGATCGAGCTTGACCAAAGCGCCCCTCAGCAAGACCTAGGCACCCCGGCCGGCGGCGCGCGCGGCCTGGAGGCAATCCGTGCCGCCCTGCGCACCATGCCGGCGGTTCCTGGCGTCTACCGCATGCTCGATGCCAAGGGCGACGCGCTCTATGTCGGTAAGGCGCGCAACCTGAGGTCTCGCGTCTTCAGCTACACCCATCCCGCCAACCTCTCCAACCGGCTGCGCCGCATGGTGGCCGAGACGCGGGCGATGGAGGTGGTGATCACGCACACCGAGGTCGAAGCGCTGCTGCTTGAGAACAATCTGATCAAGCGGCTGATGCCACGCTACAATGTTCTGTTGCGTGATGACAAGTCGTTTCCCTACATCCGCCTTACCGGCAATCACGATTTTCCGCAGATCATCAAGCATCGCGGCGCGCGCACTGCACCCGGCGACTATTTCGGCCCCTTCGCCTCGGCCGGAGCCGTAGCGCGCACCATCATCACCTTGCAGCGCGCGTTCCTGCTGCGCTCCTGCAGCGACAGCATCTTTGCCAGCCGTACTCGGCCCTGTCTGCTCTATCAGATCAAGCGCTGCAGCGCGCCCTGCGTCGGGCGCATCGACAAGCCGGGATACGATCGCCTCGTCAACGAGGCGCGCGACTTCCTCTCCGGCCGCAGCCATGAGGTCCAGGAGCGGCTCGCTTTGCGCATGCAGGCACTGGCCGAAGCGCTCGACTTCGAGGCTGCCGCACGGGTCCGCGACCGCATCCGCGCACTGACCCAGATCCAGGGCCGCCAGGACATCTCGATCGCGGGTATTGCCGACGCCGATGTCGTCGCGGCGCATCAGGCGGGCGGGCATACCTGCATCCAGGTCTTCTTCTATCGGGGCGGCCAGAACTGGGGCAACCGCGCCTATTTCCCGAGCCATGACCGGCAAATGCCGGTCGAGGAGGTGCTCGGCTCCTTTCTCGGCCAGTTCTACGAGAACAAGCCGCCGCCCGGTGTCATCCTGCTGAGCCACGCGCCGGCCGAGCGCGCCCTCCTCGCGGAGGCGCTCACGACGCAGGCCGGCGCTAGGATCAAACTCGCCGTGCCGCAGCGCGGCGACAAGCGCAAGCTCGTCGACCATGCCCTGCTTAATGCCCGCGAGGCGCTGGCGCGGCGGCTCTCGGAAAGCGCCAGCCAGCAGAAGCTGCTGGAAGGCGTCGCGCAGACCTTCGGCCTCGACGCGCCGCCCCAGCGCATCGAGGTCTACGACAACAGCCATATCCAGGGTAGCCATCCCGTGGGAGCGATGATCGTCGCCGGGCCGGAGGGCTTCATCAAGAGCGCCTATCGAAAGTTCACCATCCGCGGCGAGAGCGCCGCGAAGCGGGCGCCGGCGGATGGACTCGCCGCCGCGATCGAAGCTTCGGCTGAGCCGGATACCCTCCGGCCGGCAGCCGGCGACGATTACGCCATGATGCGCGAAGTGCTCGGTCGGCGCTTCGCCCGCGCCCTCAAGGAGGATCCGACGCGCGAGCGCGGCAGCTGGCCCGATCTGCTGCTCGTCGACGGCGGCGCCGGCCAGCTCTCCGCGGCACAACAGGCGCTGGCCGATCTCGGCATCGACGACATCCCGCTGGTGGCGATCGCCAAGGGACCGGACCGCAACGCCGGGCGCGAGCGTTTCTTCCGCCCGGAGCGCGAGCCCTTCAGTCTCGAGCCCAGGGATCCCGTCCTTTATTACCTTCAGCGCCTGCGCGATGAGGCGCACCGCTTCGCCATCGGCAGCCATCGCGCCCGCCGCGCCAAGGCGATCGGCACCTCGCCGCTCGATGAGATCGCCGGCATCGGCGCACGGCGCAAGAAGGCGTTGCTGCACCATTTCGGCTCCGCCCGCGGCGTCGCCCGCGCCGGCCTCGCCGATCTCGAGCGCGTCGAGGGCATCAGCAAGGCAGTCGCGCAGCGAATCTATGATCATTTCCACGCCGAGCCCTAGAGGCGCTAGACTGGGCGAAGATGGCCCGCGCCCCCGGCGGGATTCGGATGCGCCATGCTGACCACCCTTCCCAATCTGCTGACCTTGTCGCGGATCGCCGCGATCCCTTTGGTTATCGCCACCTTCTACGTGCCGGCGCCCTACGGTCCCTGGATCGGCTGCGGCCTGTTCGCGCTTGCCGGTTTCACCGACTGGCTCGACGGGCGCCTGGCGCGGTTGTGGAAGCAGCAATCGGAGCTCGGCCGCTTTCTCGACCCGATCGCCGACAAGCTGCTGGTGGCGGCGATTCTGTTCATGCTGGCGGCGCTGCAGCGCGTCTCGGCACCCACCATCTTTCCGGCCCTGGTGATCCTCGGTCGCGAGATTCTGGTCTCGGGGCTGCGCGAGCATCTCGCCGCGTTCAAGGTGAGGGTCCCCTCCTCGCGGCTCGCCAAATGGAAGACCGGGCTGCAGATGGGCGCCATCGGCGTGCTGCTGGTGGGGGATGCGGGCCCGGCCTACCTGCCGGTGACCTCGATCGGCGAGATGATGCTGTGGGCGGCGGCGGTGCTTACCCTCGTCACCGGCTATGACTATCTGCGCGCCGGCCTCGTCCACATGACCGACGAGACGCCGCCGGTCCAGACCGCGAAGCCGAGCAGCGCCCGGTGAATCTGCCCGAGCCGATGCGCGTGTTCGGCCTTGCCGGCTGGAGCGGCAGCGGCAAGACGACGCTGGTCGCCCGCCTTCTACCTGAACTCACCCGCCGCGGGATTGTAGTCTCGACGGTTAAGCACGCGCATCACAGCTTCGATCTCGACCAGCCTGGCAAGGATAGCTGGCGCCACCGAGAGGCCGGCGCGAGCGAGGTGATGATCGCCTCGGAGCGGCGCTGGGCGCTCATCCACGAGCATCGCGGCGCGCCCGAGCCCTCGCTCGACGCGCTCATTCGCCGGATGGCACCGGTCGATCTGCTGCTGGTCGAAGGCTTCAAGCATGGCAGCCACGACAAGCTCGAAGTGCATCGCCCGGCGCTCGGCAAGCCGCTGCTCTGCCGCGACGATCCGCGCGTCGTCGCGGTGGCAAGCGACCTGCCGGTGGCCGGGCTCGCGGTGCCGCTGCTGGCGCTCGATGACGTCGCGGCAATCACCCGCTTCATCCTCGACCATTGCCGGTTGAAGGCGGCGTGAGATGGCCCAGCTGAGCGACGATTGCTTCGCCTTCGGCGGCGACCTGCTCTCGATGGCGGCGGCGCTGGATCTGCTCGCCGCCAAGGCCGCGCCGGTGGTCGAGGCGGAGAGTGTGCCGCTCGCCGCTGCGCGCGGACGCATTCTTGCGCAGCCGCTGCTGGCGCCGCACGACGTGCCGCCGCATGACAACGCCGCCGTCGACGGCTATGCCGTGTTCTTCGACGACCTCATC
>JASHRZ010000513.1 GCA_030037055.1 Alphaproteobacteria bacterium | reverse complement strand
GGTGGCGGTGATCGTCATAGTGAGCGTATCGCGATGCACGACATGCGACAGCTCATGGCCGATGACCGCGGCGATCTCCGCCTCGTCGAGCGCCTGGAGCAGGCCGCGCGTGATCGCCACGGCGGCATGCGCGGGATCGCGGCCCGTGGCAAACGCGTTAGGCTGCGCGCTGTCGATGAGGAAAAGCCGCGGCATCGGGATCGCGGCGCGCTGGGCGAGGTCGGCGACGATTTCGTAGAGCCGTGGCGCCTCGGCGCGAGCGATCGGCCGCGCGGCGTAGGCGGCGAGCACCATGCGGTCGGCATTCCAATAGGCGAAGAGATTGGTGGCCGCGGCGATGACCACCGCGATCAGCATGCCGCTGCTCCCGCCGATCAGCCAGCCCACGCCCATGAAGAGCGCGGTCAGCGCGGCAAGCAGGGCGCCGGTGCGGAAAAGGTTGCTCATGGTCACGCGATGATCGCTGAACCTGCCTCCGCATAGCTGGCGTGCGGGAGAGCGATCGTCAAGCCTTGGCAAGACCGGCGGCGTGGGTCATATCTGGGACATGACCGGAAGCGATTCCAAGCCCGAGGCCGGGAAACCGGCGGCGCCGGCGCAAAAAACCGGCAAGGGCGACGCCAAGCCGCCGCCGCGCGAGGTCGGCGGCCCGAAAGGGCCGGAGCCAACGCGCTACGGCGATTGGGAGCAAAACGGCCGCTGCACGGATTTTTGAACTGCCCGGCTCACATGCCGGTAAAAACCGTATTGTCGCCTGGCTTGCGGCCCGACCGTCCGGAGGGAAGGATGGAGTTTCGCGATCGCCATGTCGTCATCACCGGCGGCACCGGCGCGCTCGGCGGCGCGGTGGTGGCGGCTTTGCTCGAGCGCGGCGCCACCTGCCACGTGCCTTATGTCATCGCCGCCGAGGCGGAAAGTTTCCGCCATCGCGGGCACGAGCGCGTGCGCCTGCTGCCAGTGGGCACGCTCGCCGAGGAGGCGGATGTCGCCGCGGTCTATGACGGCATCACGCCGCTCTGGGCGTCGATCCATCTCGCCGGCGGCTTCGCCATGAGCGCCTTCGCCGCGACCGGCAAGGCGGCGCTGATGGCGCAGCTCGATATGAACTTGGTGAGCGCCTTCCTGTGCTGCCGCGCCGCGGTGCAGGCGATGCAGCGCTCCGGCGGCGGGCGCATCGTCAACGTCGCGGCGCGGCCGGCGCTCGAGCCGCGGCTCGGCGCCGGCATGATCGCCTATACCGTGAGCAAGGCCGCCGTGGCGGCGCTGACGCAGGCGCTGGCGCAGGAAGTGGCGGGCGACGGCATCCTGGTCAATGCAGTGGCGCCGTCGATCCTCGATACGCCGGCGAACCGCAAGGCCATGCCGAAGGCCGATTACGCGCCCTGGCCCAAGATCGAGGAGGTGGCGGAGGCGATCCTGTTCCTCGCCTCGCCCAGCAATGCCGTGACGCGCGGCGCGCTCGTGCCGGTCTACGGAAAATCCTGAGCGAAAATGAAACCGCCCGCGGCGTGACCCGCGGGCGGCTTGCGCCAGAAGGAAAGACGGCGGCTCAGTCGCGGCGTGTGCCCAGAAGCTGCATCAACATGATGAAGAGGTTGATGAAGTCGAGATAGAGGCGGAGCGCGCCGAGCACCGCCTTCTTGCCGGCGACCGCCGTGCCGTCGCCTTCGACGTACATCTCCTTGATCGACTGCGTGTCCCAGGCGGTGAGCCCGGTGAAGACGACGACGCCCGCCACCGAGAGCGCGAATTGCAGCGCGGAGGAGGCGATGAACATGTTGACGAGGCCGGCGATGATGATGCCGATCAGCCCCATGAACAGGAACGAGCCAAAGCGCGAGAGGTCGCTGCGCGTGGTATAGCCATAAAGGCTCATCGCGGCGAAGGTGCCGGCGGTGATGAAGAATACGCGCGCGATGCTCGCGCCGGTAAAGACCAGGAAGACGCCGGCGAGCGACAGCCCCATCAGCGCCGCATAGGTCCAGAAGGTAAGCTGCGCCGCGCCCAGGCTCATGCTCTGGAGGCGGAAGCTCAGCAGCATGACGAGGCCCAGCGGGGCGAAAAGCACCACCCAGAACAGGATGCTGCCGACGATCGCCTGATAGAGGCCGCTCGTGGCGGCGAAATAGGCAACCGCACCGGTCAGCGCCAGGCCGCCCGCCATATAGTTGTAAATGCGCAGCATGTACTGCCGCAGACCGACATCGATCCCGATCTGCGGTATCGCAGCTTCGCGCGCGGTCCAGCGGTTACCCGGTTCATACGCCATGGACGGTCCCCAAAGAGGGTTGTTGTTTCGGGATGGCATATTGGCACAGCCGACGGCTAATTCAATGACGGGGAAAGACGCCCCTATTCGTTGCGCAGATAAGGGGCGGCCTTGGCGCCGAGCGCCCGCCAGGTGCCGGCATAGCCTGCCGCCAGGGTCAAGACCGTCGCCAGCACCGCGGTCAACGCCACGGGAGCGGGCAGGAAGCTCCATTCCTGGTGCATCACGCGGGTGAGCACGAGCCAGCCGGTGAGCGTCCCGAGCCCGGCGGCCATCGCTGCGGTGGCGAGGCCCAACAGTCCGTACTCGACGAGAAAAACGCGGCTGATGTCCGCCCGCGTCGCGCCCAGCACCTTGAGCAAAACCGCCTCGTAGACGCGGCGGCGATGGCCGGCGGCCACCGCCCCCGCCAGCACCAGCGTGCCGGCGGCGAGCGTGATCGCGGCGATGGCGCGCATGCCGGTGGCGATCGCGGCGACAATGCCGCTTACCGCCTGCAGCGCGTCCGTGACGGAGATCGCGGAGACGTTGGGAAAGCGGTCGGTGACGGCGCGCTCCAGCGCCGCCTCGGCGCCGGGCGGCGTGCGGGCCGTTGCGATGTGCATCTGCGGCGCGCCGTCGAGGATGCCGGGCGAGAATACCAGCACGAAGTTGATGCCGAGCGAGATCCAGTCGATCTCGCGCAGATTGGCAACTGTGGCAGTGACCTCGCGCCCGAGCACGTCGACGGTGAGCGTGTCGCCGATGCTCAATCCCATGCCCGCGGCGATCTCGGCGTCGAGCG
>JASHRZ010000048.1 GCA_030037055.1 Alphaproteobacteria bacterium | reverse complement strand
AGTATGGTGAGCTCGCCCTTGGGTGCCCGGAGGTCGGCAAAGTGCAGGTGCAGCACATGATGGCCGCGCTGCGCCAGACAGCGGCTGAGCTCCACCTGGAATGGATGACCAGCGTAGTCGCAGATGACGATGCGCATGACAGGCCGCCGCTAGCGTGATCCGGCCGCGTGCCGTTTCACCTGCTCGGCGATCCAAGGATAGGTCTTGGCGAGGCCGCGCCGCAGCGGCTCGGAGGGCGCCCAGCCGAGCTTATCCTTGATCAGCACATTGTCCGAGTTGCGCCCGCGCACGCCCAGCGGGCCCTTCACATGCTCGATCGTCAGCCGCTTGCCGGCGATCTCGATGACCATGCCGGCGAGGTCGTTGAGCGTCACCATCTCGTCGGAGCCGATATTGACCGGTCCCAGGAAATCCGAGCGCATCAGCCGCAGCGTGCCCTCGACGCATTCGTCGATATAGAGGAAGGAGCGCGTCTGCTTGCCGTCGCCCCAGATGTCGATCACCCCGCCGTCCTGCGCCTGCGCCACCTTGCGGCAGAGCGCCGCCGGCGCCTTCTCGCGCCCGCCCGTCCAGGTGCCCTCGGGGCCGAAGATGTTGTGGTAGCGGGCGATGCGCGCCTCGATGCCGTGGTTGCGGCTGTAGGCCAGGTAGAGCCGCTCGCTGAACAGCTTCTCCCAGCCGTACTCGCTGTCGGGGTTGGCGGGGTAGGCGCTGCTCTCGCGGGTGACCGGCGTGTCGGGGTCGAGCTGGTTGTGCTCGGGATAGATGCAGGCGGAGGAGGAGTAGAAGATGCGCTTGGCGTTGCGCCGCCGGCAGGCCTCGAGGACGTTGAGGTTGATGCTGGCGGAATTGTGCATGATGTCGGCGTCGTTCTCGCCGGTGAAGATGAAGCCGGCGCCGCCCATATCGGCGGCAAGCTGGTAGATTTCGGTGAAGGGCCGGTCGATGGCGTCGCGCGCCTCCTGCCGATCGCGCAAATCGGCGATGATGAAGTCGTCGGCCGCGGTCGGCGCGAACTCCGGGTATTTGAGGTCCACCGCGCGCACCCAGAAGCCTTCGCGCTTCAGCCGCGTCACCAGATGCGCGCCGATGAACCCGCCGCCGCCACACACAAGGGCCGTCTTCATTGAAGGTACTCCATCGAAGTTCTTGCGCCGTCCGCACCGCTCGCTCGCCATCCCAGCGCGAACGGCGCGCGCATGCGCATCCATGCGATCTCGTACGAACGAGAAAACCAATCCCCGATGCCGTCGAGGCCGTACGCCACGCGCCGGCGCGCCGTCGCGAAAGAGATCTTGCTTGCCGGGTGCGCCATTAACATGGTGCCGCAATTGCCTCTCATTCTGCCCGTTGACGATCACACGCGAGGTCTCGAATTCCCCGCCGCCGCCGAAGCGCGTTAAGTGACCGCTCGTAAAAGCGCAGGAAACAATGAATATCCGGTTACTTTGGTTAATGCAATCACTGGGCGGCAGGCTTCGACGTCATTGCAGCTCTGCGCCCAGGCGATCACCGATCCCGGCAGTTGTTTCTTTCCGTGCTCAGTCGTCCGCGAATGTTTCCTAAACATCAGGCGATCTTGTTAACCAGAAGGCCAGGTTGCGCTTTTTCGCGAACCCGACGGCGGGGGCCGCCGCTTCTTGACTGAAGCCGATCCGCCGCATGATCGCACCGCGAGAGGCAGACCGCGGCGGCAGCGCAGGTTCCAAGGGATTCGGTTCACGCGACCGTCACGGCCACATGGACGCTATCGCGCAGATCCTGGAGCGCCACGATCCCGCGCAGCCATATATCGGCTCCGGCCAAATTTCCCGACTGTTGCATCTCCGAGACCATGTCGCGCGCCGGCGCCGCGGCCTGCTCCTGCAACGGGCCTCGAGCCGGGCCGTCGCCGGCGAGAACGAACAGCGGCGAGTCGAGCAGCGCCGCGAGCTTGCGGGCGGCGGCCACGAAGGATTCCAGACCTTGCTTCAAGCCCATGCTGCCGGAATAGAGCACGACCGTGCAGCCGTTCGAACGATCGCGGTGCCGGCCCCGGCCTTTGAAGCCGGGATCGACGGCCCAACCGGGGGTAATAGGGCGTTGCCGTGATGACCGCGACCTCGCGCCCGCGTCCGGAAAACCAGGCGGCCATTTCGCCGGGGTACTTGCCGATGCCGGTTAACGCCGGCGCGAAATTGATGCCGATGATGAGAAGGTTCATGGCGCGAAAGCATAGCACCGGGCAATCGGGGCGCCCGCATCGACATGCTGCCCGATCGTTAACGCGATCGAAAGCGCCCGCCGCTCTACTATAATTCCCAACCGCGTCCGTGCTAGATTGCGCCGGCGTTTCGATGGCCGGTTTCTGCCCATGCGACGTCGTTCCGGGGCGGATGTCGAAGGGTTTCGGGCAGCGAGCCGTTGGTATCGCCCGATGCCATTGTTCGGGATTGAGGCACACTGGACCTTGGGCCGATGCAGAAGAACAAGCGGGCACTGATCACCGGAATCACCGGCCAGGACGGGGCTTATCTTACGGAGCTGCTCCTCGGCAAGGGTTACGAAGTGCATGGATTGCTGCGCCGCGCCAGCCTGTTCAACACGGACCGAATCGACCACCTTTATCATGATCCGCATCTGCCCGGCGTCAGTCTTGCCTTGCATTACGGCGACCTCTCCGACGGCAGCGTGCTGCGGCGCGTTCTGGACAAAGTGCAGCCCGACGAGATCTACAATCTCGCGGCGCAGAGCCATGTGAAGGTATCCTTCGAAATTCCGGAGTATACGGCCGAAATCGTCGCGGTCGGCGCGCTGCGGCTGCTCGAGGCGCTGCGCGATCATATCGCTCACGGCGGTTCGCCAGCCCGCTACTACCAGGCCGGATCGTCTGAAATGTACGGTGCCGCTCCGGCGCCGCAGAACGAGCGAACGCCGTTCTATCCGCGCAGTCCCTATGCCATAAGCAAGGTCGCCGCGCATTGGTATGCCGTCAATTATCGCGAGGCCTACGGTCTCTTCATTTGCAACGGCATCCTTTTCAACCACGAGAGCCCTCGGCGCGGCGAGACTTTCGTGACGCGCAAGGTGACGCGCGCCGCCACGCGCATCAAGGAGGGGCTCCAGGACAGGCTCTATC
>JASHRZ010000512.1 GCA_030037055.1 Alphaproteobacteria bacterium | reverse complement strand
GTGCCGCTCATCAGGCCGATAGCGCGGGTGAGCCGGCCGCTCATGGCGCGGCCTCGGCGATTGTGCTAGAGGGGCCGCCGCCGGGAATGTCTGGGCTCTTGCCGATGTCCACCGCTCGCTCGCCTTTCCTCGCCGCCGCCGAAGCGCGCGGCTACATCCATCAGATCACCGACCGGTCCGGGCTGGAAGCGCGTCTTTCCGAGGGCCCGGTGGTCGCTTACGTCGGCTATGATTGTACCGCCGACAGCCTGCATATCGGCAACCTGGTCTCGGTCATGATGCTGCGGCTGTGGCAGAAGAGCGGCAACAAGCCGATCGTGCTCATGGGCGGCGGCACGACGAAGGTCGGCGATCCCTCGGGCAAGGACGAGATGCGCCGGCTGATCGGCGAGGACGAGATCCTCGCGAACATGGCGAGCATCCGGCGCTGCTTCGACCGCTTCCTCGCCTTCGGCGACGGCCCCACCGACGCGGTGATGGTGGACAACGCCGACTGGCTCGACCGGCTCGCTTACATCCCTTTCCTCAGGGATGTCGGCCGGCACTTTTCGGTCAACCGCATGCTGACGCTCGACAGCGTCCGGCTCAGGCTCGAGCGCGAGCATCCACTGAGCTTCCTCGAATTCAACTACATGGTGCTGCAGGCCTACGACTTCCTGGAGCTGGCGCGGCGGTGGAACTGCGTGCTGCAGATGGGCGGCTCCGACCAATGGGGCAATATCGTCATGGGGGTCGAGCTCGGCCGCCGCCTCGACAATCGCGCGCTCTACGGCCTGACCTCGCCGCTGATCACCACTGCCTCGGGCGACAAGATGGGCAAGACGGCGCAGGGCGCAGTCTGGCTCAGCCCGCATCGCCTGCCGCCCTACGACTACTGGCAGTTCTGGCGCAACACCGAGGATGCCGATGTCGGCCGCTTCCTGCGCCTTTTCACCGATCTGCCGCTCGACGCCGTCGTCCGCCTCGAGCGGCTCGAGGGCAGCGCGATCAACGAGGCGAAGCAGGTGCTGGCGACCGAGGCAACGGCACTGTGTCACGGGCGCGAGGCGGCCGAGGCGGCGGCGGCGACGGCGCGGCGCGTCTTCGTCGAGGGCGGCGCCGGCGAGGCGCTGCCTACGATCGAGGTGCCGCGCGCCCGGCTCGAGCGCGGCGTCGGCGTGCTGGAGCTGCTGGTGCAAAGCGGCCTTGCGGCGTCGAAGGGCGAGGCGCGGCGCCTTGTCAAGCAGGGCGGCGCCCGGCTCAACGACCGCGCCATCGCCTCGGACACGCAGCTCGCGGGCCTCGCCGACGTCACCGCCGAAGGCACGATCAAGCTCTCCGCCGGAAGGAAGCGGCACGCGCTAGTGAAGGCGGTTTGACCGGGGTCGGCGCTTGACCCGGCGCAGCGCACTTTATTGTCCGACGCATCTCCCGATCGCGGCGTCGCGAGGAGACATTGATGAAAATCCGCAGGGTGGTCACCGGCCATTCCGGCGAAGGCAGGGCGACCGTGATCATCGACGAGGTGTCGACGGACGTGACCTCCTTCCGCCCAGGCGCCAGGGTCTGCAATCTCTGGTCGACCGACAGCCTGCCGGCCGACAACCAGGCGGAAGCCGACGGTGCGAAGCAGATTCGCGGAACGGCGCATGACAATGGCTCGGTCTTTCGCATCATCGAATTCGCGCCCGGCGTCGCGCCGCGCAACCACCGCACGGCGTCGATCGACTATGCCGTCGTGCTGTCGGGCGAGATCGACATGGAGCTGGACGGCGAGCTGGTCCGATTGCGCGCCGGCGACGCGCTCGTGCAGCGCGGCACGATCCACAACTGGATCAACCGCGGCGACAGCCCCTGCGTGATCGCCTTCGTGCTCATCGGCGCAGCGCCCGTCCGGATCGCCGGCACCCCGCTCGAGGCGAAAGGCTAGGAGAGCGCTACTGGGGCCGGCCGGAGCCGGATCCCGATTGCGCCGAGGGCTCCGGCGCCTCGAAGCGGAAGAGCTTGCGCAGCACGCCGGGCGCCAGCGCGCTCAGCGGATTGACGGTGATCTGAGGCTCGGCGAGCGAGCCGGCGACGCGGAAATTGCCGGCGAAGATGCCCTCGCCCTCGCCGCCGGTGAAGATCTTGCCGAGCAGCGGGATGTTGCCGAGCACGCTGTTGAGCGTGTAGGCGGGCACCAGCGTGCCGGCGAAGTCGAGCGTTTGGCTGGTGAAATCATAGACGCCGTCGGCCTTGATGCCGATGGCGCCGCCATAGGCGCGGAAGTCCTTCAGCTCGAGCCTGCCACCTTCGATGACGAAATCGCCTTTGACGCGGGTGAAAGGGATGCCTTCGCCCGAGAGCAAGGCGCTGATGCCCGAGAGCGAGGCCACCGACAGGAGACGGGCCATGACCGGCGCGTGCACCAGGCGGTAGTCGCCGCCGTCGAGCTTGCCGCGGAAGCGGCGGCGGCGGCCGTTATCCTCGACCTGGCCGGTGACCTCGAGATGGCCGCCGGCGACGTTGTCGGAGACGTCAAAGAGGCGCAGCAGCGCGCCCATGTCGTCGGTGGTCAGGCGGAAGTTGCGGTCGCCCGCCGCCTGGCCGAAGCGCAGGCTCGCCTTGCCATTGCCGACCAGCGCGGCGTCGATGCTCATCGCCTGCCAATGGATGCCGTCGCTGAAAAGCTGCCCCTTGACGTCCAGCGCCTCGCGCTTGGGGCCGAGGATCAGCCGCCGGAGGCTGGCGTCGATGACCAGCGGCGGCTCGGTCCGATTGCCCTCGGCGGTCCGGTCGAGCTCGCTCATCAGCGCGGTGGCGTCGAAGCTTGCGCCCTTGACCTCGACGCGCCATCCGCCCTCGATGCGACGCGACACGGTGCCGGCGACATCGGTCTCGCCGGCCACGAGACGCGGCAGGTCGACGCGCTGGACAGCGCCGCCGTCGTCGAGCGCGACCGCGAGCCGGGCGTCGAGCCCGCCGCCCGTGAACGCCGCCTGGCGCACGGTGCGGATATGGCCGTCGACGAGGTCGAGATCGAGGCTCCCCGTGGCCCGCACGCCGGCCGGCTTGCGCCAGTCGAGCTGCGCCAGCGCAAGCGTTGCGTCGCCCGCGTCGAGCGACACGCTCGCCGTCTCCTGATGCGGCGACACGACGGTGTAGACCGCATCGACATCGACCGGTCCGCTCATGACGTCGGCGGGAAGGTCGAGTCCAAGGCGGCGCCGCGCCGCATCATCGAGCCGGGCCTTCACCGCATAGCGCGCGCGCGGCCCCCTGTGCTTCAAGCCTTCGCTCCAGCTCACGCTCACCGGCACGTCGTCGAGCCGCGCCGTGCCCTCGACGCTCAAGGCGCTGCGGTCGAGGCCGAGCTGCAGCTCCCCGGCGCTGAGATCGCGGCCGGCGATCGCCTGTCCGACGGCAACGCCGCTCAGCCGGCCATGAGCACCGAACTCGACCATGTCGAGCGTCAGATCGTGCTTCAGCGGGAAGGCGAAGCTGAGCGCGCCGTCGACCTCGCCCGACACCGACGCCGGATCGATCCGGAGGGCGCGCGCATATTCGAGCGGCTTGGTATCGAGCACCTCGAGCACGTCGCGCAGCGGCCCTTTGACGCCGACATTGATGGCGATCTCCTCGTCGTCGGTATCGAGCTTGGTGAGCTTTGCGGCGCCGTCCGTGAGCCGCACGCCCCTGACCGCGCCGGCGCTCGGCACCAGGTCGAGATGCGCGCGATCGAAGCTCGCGGTGCCGTCGACGCCGCGCAGCGGCGCGAGCGGCTTGAAATAATCGACGGTCAGATTGCGATAGGCGAAGGTGCCGGCCAAATGCTCGACACGCACCGGCTTCGTCGCGTCCGGCGTCAGGTCGACATGCGCGCCGATGCGCGCTATCGCCTTGCTGACGACGCCGTCATGGACGTGCTCGGTGACCCAGCTGCGCGAATGCGGCGAGAGCCGCTCCGGCCAGAACCCGGCCAGCGCGTCGACCGGCAGCTCGGCCAAATGCAGCTCGCTGGCGAGATCGACTGATTGCGGCCACCCCCCGGCCAGCACGCCGTCACCCACCCCGTCGACCGTCCCTGTGACGTCCAGCAGCGGGCCGCCGAGATCGAGTCCGAGGCGCTCGATGCTGACTCGGCCTTGGGCGGGATCGTAGGCGGCGCGCAGCCTCCCCGAGGCGATGGCCACGCGGCCGCCCTCGAGCGCGGGGTGCACGATCGCGCCTGCGCCCAAAGCAAGATCGCACGAGGCATCGCCGATGCGCAGCCCTGCGGTGTCGAGCTCGATGCGTACCTGTCCGGAAAAGGGCAGCTCCAACGCGGCAAGCGGCGCTAGTGCCGGGGCGGCGCCGGCGAACAGCGCCGGACGCAGCGCGGCGAAGCGCAGCGCGACGGTGAGGCGGCTTTCGCCGGCAACGAAGAGAAGGCTGCCGCTGAACGCCGCCTCGGCGCCGCCGGGCGCGACCGCGGTGAGTGAGATGTCGCCGGAGACGCTGCGATCGCCGCGGTACATCGTGGCGTCGGCGCGCTTGGCACGCCAGGCGAGGCCGAGCGCCCGGTCGTCGACGCTGAGCACGGCGTTGCGGATCGCCACCTGTGTGAGAAAGCCGAGCGGGCCCTGCCGGTCGGGCGCGTCGGCGAGGTCGCGCATCAGCTGCTCGCCCCACTCGCCGGTGTCCGCCGCGCCGGCCGCGAGACCGAGATGGATGGTGCCGTCCGCCGCGCGCGCCAAGCGCAGCTCCGGCTCGCGCAGCACGATCCGGGTCGGCGCCACGACGCCCCGCAGCGCGGCGCGCAGGCTGAAGCCGATGTCCAGCTCCGGCAGAGTGAGCTGCGCGTCGCCGCGGCGGAGATGGACGCCGCGCGCGACGATGTCGACAGCGGCGCCTGGGCCGAGGCTCAGCAGCGTGTGATCGATGCGGACGACGAGCCCGCTCTCGGCCCCGGCAAGCCCGCGGGCGACGCTGGGGATGAGGTAGTCGAGCGAAACCGGCGCGGTCGAGAGGCGCCAGACGAGGAACGCCGCAGCCAGCGTCAGACCGGCGGCAAACCCCGCCAGCCAGCGCAGCACCCCCCAGGCGGCGCGCCGGATCACCGCCCGGTCCCCACCGGCGCGGTCTTGACCCTGGCGGCAGCGGCGCGCAGGCTGCCGCGACCATCGAGCAAGGTGCGCGTTGTTATTGTCGTCCTCCCTTTATGCGAGCCTGCCGCTCCCCGGTGATGCCGACCAGATGCGGCTCGGCTTCGAGCGGTGGCGGGAGGCTGCGCAAGACATCGAAGATCCAAATCTCGCCGCCTCGATGCGCGATCTCGCCGCCGACGCGGCGGGAAACCGGCTGCTTGCATCGCTTTTCGGCAACAGCCCCTTCCTGACGCAATGCTGTCTCAGAGAGCCCGGCCTTCTGCTGCGCCTCGTGCAGCACGGGCCTGAGGCCACTTTGGCGGATGTCGAGGACCGGCTCAATCGCCATCTCGCCGCCGCCTGGGAGGAGACGGCGCTGATGCAGGCGCTGCGCATTGCCAAGCGGCAGGTGGCGCTCATCGTTGCGGTGGCCGATATCGCCGGCTGGTGGACGCTTGAGCGTGTTACCGGCACACTCAGCGGCTTTGCCGAGGTCGCGCTCGCCGCCGCCGCCCGCCACCTGCTCGCCGCCGCCCAACGCCAGGGCGAGATCGCCGCGGCCGATCCTGCCGCGCCGGAGCACGGCAGCGGCTTCATCGTCCTCGGCATGGGCAAGCTCGGCGCGCGCGAGCTCAACTATTCCAGCGATGTCGACCTGATCGTGCTCTATGACGCGGCGAAGGTGCAATACCTCGGCCGGCACGACATCGGCCGATTCTTCGCCCGGCTGGCGCGGGAGCTGGTGCGGCTGATCCAGGAGCGCACCGTCGATGGCTATGTCTTCCGCGGCGATCTCCGGCTGCGTCCCGATCCCGGCTCGACGCCGCCCGCGCTTTCGGTCCTTGCCGCGCTTACCTATTACGAGGGCGCCGGGCAGAATTGGGAGCGGGCGGCGCTGATCAAGGCGCGCCCCGTGGCCGGCGACATCGCCGCCGGCACTGGATTTCTCGCGGAACTCAGGCCGTTTCTCTGGCGCAAGCATCTGGACTTCGCCGCCATCCAGGACATCCACTCGATCAAGCGCCAGATCGACGCCCATGGCGGCGGCAAACGCATCAAGGTCGCCGGCCACAACATCAAGCTCGGTCGCGGCGGCATCCGCGAAATCGAGTTCTTCGCGCAGACCCAGCAGCTGATCTGGGGCGGGCGCTTTCCCGCGCTGCGTGCGCCAGGGACCTGCGCCGCGCTCGAGGCGCTGGCGCACGGCGGCCGCATCGCCGCCGAGACCGCGGCCGAGCTGCAGGCCGCTTATCGCTTCCTGCGCCGGGTCGAGCACCGCCTGCAGATGATCGACGACGCGCAGACGCACACGCTTCCCGCCGACGATGCCGGGCTGGCACGCTTCGCCGCTTTCATGGGCTTTCCCTCGCTCCAGGCGTTCTCCGCCGAGCTGCTGCGCCATCTCAGCACGGTCGAGAGCCGCTATGCGGCGCTGTTCGAGGAGGCGCCGAGCCTCGCCGCGCCGGGCAATCTCGTCTTCACCGGCACCGAGGACGATCCCGACACGCTCAAGACGCTGACCGGGCTCGGCTTCTCCGATCCGCCGGCGGTCGCGGCGCTGGTTCGCGGCTGGCATCACGGCCGCCACCGCTCGACCCGCAGCCAACGCGCGCGCGAGCTTTTGACGGAGCTGGTGCCGACGCTGCTTCGCGAATTCGGCGCCTCGGCCGATCCTGACCTGGCTCTGCTGCGCTTCGATCGGTTCCTGGCGCGGCTGCCGGCCGGCGTGCAGCTCTTCTCGCTCCTCTACAACAATGCCGGGCTGGTGCAGCTGATCGCCGAGATCATGGCGGCGGGCCCGCGGCTCGCCGATTTGTTGGCGCGCCGGCCGGGGCTGCTCGACGGCGTGCTGAGCGAGGGCTTCTTCGATCCGCCGCCGCCCGCAGACGAGCTCGCCGCCGAGCTCGACCGGATGCTGAAAGGATCGCACGGCTACGAGGACGCGCTCGATCTGGCGCGGCGCTGGGTAGGCGACCGCAAGTTCCAGGTAGGCACCCAGCTGCTGCGCGCCAAGCTTGACGGCGAGGCCGCCGGCGCCGTCCTCGCCGACATCGCCGCGGTGGCGCTTGGCGGCCTGCTGCCGCGCGTCGCCGCCGAATTCGCGCGTCTTCACGGCGAGGTCCGCGGCGGCAGCATGATCGTGCTCGGCCTCGGCAAGCTCGGCAGCCGCGAGATGACGATGACCTCCGATCTTGACCTCATCCTGGTCTACGACGCGCCGGAGACGGTCGAGGGATCCGACGGCCGGCGGCCGCTGGCGGTGTCGACCTATTATGCGCGCCTGAGCCAGCGCCTCATCAGCGCGCTCACCGTGACCACCGCCGACGGCAATCTCTACGACGTCGACATGCGGCTCAGGCCCTCCGGCAACATGGGGCCGGTCGCTTCGAGCCTCGCCGCTTTCCGGCGCTACCACAGCGAGCTTGCCCAGACCTGGGAGCAGATGGCGCTCACCCGCGCCCGTCCACTGGCGGGGCCGGCGGCGCTCGCCGCGGCGACGATGGCCGTGGTGGAGCAGGCGCTGGCGCGGCCGCGCGAGCGCCGGCAGCTCGCCGCCGAGGTAGCAGACATGCGCCGGCGGATGGCCGAGCAGCACCGGAATCCGCCGTTCTGGGAGGTGAAGCATCGTCGCGGCGGCCTCGTCGACATCGAGTTCATCGCGCAATACCTGCAGCTGCGCGAGGCGG
>JASHRZ010000511.1 GCA_030037055.1 Alphaproteobacteria bacterium | reverse complement strand
GATTCCGGCGATGGCATGCAATTGGCGGGCGGGCAATTCACCGTGGCGACGGCGCTCGCCGGCAACGATCTCGCCACTTTTCCCGACTATCCCGCGGAGATTCGCGCGCCGCAGGGCACGACCTTCGGCGTCTCGGCGTTTCAGATCAATTTCGGCTCGACCTCGATCGAGACGGCGGGCGATGCGCCCGACGTGCTGATGGCTATGAACCCCGCGGCGCTGAAGGTGAATCTGGCCGATCTGCGTCCCGGCGGACTCGTCATCGTCGACACCGGCGCTTTCGACGAGCGCAATCTCGAAAAGGCGGGCTATGCGGTCAATCCGCTCGAGGATGCGACACTCGCGCCCTATCGGGTCGTCGCCTTCGACATCACACGTTTGACGCTCGAAGCGGTGAAGCCCTTCGGGCTGGGCAATCGCGAGGCGTTGCGCTGCAAGAATATGTGGGCACTGGGGCTCATTCTCTGGATGTTCGACCGCGACCGCGCCCCGGTGATCGAATGGCTGAGGACTAAATTCGGCGCAAAAAGCCAGGTGCTGGTCGACGCCAATATCGCGGCGCTCAACGCCGGTCACAGCCATGGCGAAATTGCCGAGCTCGGGCGGCCGCTCAGCCAATTCCGCATTGCTCCGGCGACGATGGCGCCCGGACTCTACCGCACCATCACCGGCGGCGAGGCGCTCGCCCTTGGCCTCGCCGCGGGCAGCCAGCTCGCCTCGTTGCCGCTGTTCCTCGGCTCTTACCCCATCACCCCGGCGAGCCCGATCCTGCATCAGCTGGCGCGCCTCAAGGAGTATGACGTCACGACGTTCCAGGCCGAAGACGAGATCGCGGCGATTTGCGCGGCGATCGGCGCCGCTTACGCCGGCCATCTCGGCGTCACCTCCTCCTCGGGGCCCGGCATCGCGCTGAAAGGCGAGGCGCTCGGCCTCGCCATCATCTCCGAGCTGCCGCTCGTGGTCGTCAACTGCCAGCGCGGCGGGCCGTCGACCGGGCTGCCCACGAAGACGGAGCAATCCGACCTCTATCAGGCGGTCTATGGCAGGAACGGCGATGCGCCGCTCGTCGTCATTGCCGCGCGCAGCCCTTCCGATTGCTTCGACGTGGCGATCGAAGCCGTTCGCCTAGCCGTGCAGTTCATGACCCCAGTCATCCTGCTGACCGACGGCTACATCGCCAACGCGGCCGAACCGTGGCTCTTGCCCGACCTCTCGGCATACCCCTCTTTTGCGGTCGACTTCTTCGCGGGCGCGCGCGGCGAGGGTCGGGTCAACCCCTACCAGCGGGATCCGAAGACGCTGAAGCGGATCTGGATCAAGCCGGGGACGACGGGCCTCACCCACCGCATCGGCGGCATCGAAAAGAGCTTTGCCACAGGCGAGATCAGCTACGAGCCCGCCAATCACCAGAAGATGACCGACACGCGCAAGGCCAAGATCGACGGCATCGCCGATTTCATCCCCGAGCAGGAGGTGTCGCTCGGCGCGTCCGGTGGGAAGCTCGCGGTCGTCGGATGGGGCTCGACCTTCGGCGCGATCCAGCAGGCGGTACGGCGCGCGCGCGGGCGCGGCGCCGATGTCAGCCACATCCATCTGCGCTATCTCTGGCCGCTGCCGAGAAATCTCGGGGCGCTGCTGCGCCGCTACGACCGCATCCTCGTTCCAGAGATGAATACCGGCCAGCTCAAGACGGTGCTGCGAGACCAATATCTCGTCGATGCCAAACCCTTCAACAAGGTGTCCGGCCAACCCTTCCGCATCGCCGAAATCGAAGCGGCGATCGAACAGGCGCTGGCGTGAAGAGGTACCCTGATGAACGCGATAAGCCCGGTTCCACCCTTCTCGCCTGCCGACTTCGCCTCGGACCAGGAAGTCCGCTGGTGTCCCGGCTGCGGCGATTACGCGATCCTCAAGACGGTGCAGCGCACGCTGTCGCAAAGCGGGGCTCGCCCCGAAAGCACCGTCTGCGTCTCCGGCATCGGCTGCTCGAGCCGCTTTCCCTATTATCTCGAGACCTACGGCTATCACACGATCCACGGGCGCGCCCCGGCCGTGGCGACGGGCGTCAAGCTGGCCAACCCTTCTCTCGATGTCTGGATCGTCACCGGCGATGGCGACGGGCTGTCGATCGGCGGCAATCACATGGCGCATCTCTTGCGTCGCAACCTCGATTGTCAGGTGCTGCTGTTCAACAATGAGATCTACGGCCTGACCAAGGGCCAGTGCTCGCCGACGAGCCGCGTCGGCACCCGCTCGCCCTCGACTCCCTTCGGCTCGGTCGAGCGGCCGACCAATCCCTGCGCCTTCGCGCTCGGCGCCGGCGGACGGTTCGTCGCCCGCGCCTATGATCTCGCGCAGAACGAGCTGCCCGGCATCCTGAAGCGCGCTCATGCCCATAAAGGGACAAGCTTCGTCGAGATCTATCAGAATTGCGTCGTTTACAACGACGGCGCCTTCGCGAGATTCGCCGGCAAAAAGGCGCCGGCCGATGCCGCGCTGTGGCTCGCGCCCGGCAAGCCGATGCTCTTCGCAAATGGCACCAAGGGATTACGGCTCGACCGCGAGCGCCTGCGCCTCGAGGTCGTGCCGGTGACCAATGGTGACTGGCAAGCCGCCGGCATTCTCGTCCATGACGAGACCAGCAAGCCCCTCGCGCAGCTGCTCATCGA
This sequence comes from Alphaproteobacteria bacterium, assembly GCA_030037055.1. Lineage (GTDB taxonomy): Bacteria > Pseudomonadota > Alphaproteobacteria > ATCC43930 > CGMCC-115725 > DAHUYF01. The sequence goes on along the minus strand of JASHRZ010000511.1, from coordinate 496 downwards.
CATGCCGTTCGGCGCTTTCCCGATGGCGCTCGGCGTCATCTATTGCGATCCCGCGCCGACCTTCGAGATCGCGGTCGCCGCGCAGAACCGCCACGCTTCCTCCGGCAAGATGCGCGACCTGCAAGCGCTCCTCCGCTCGGGAGAGACCTGGTCGATCGCGGCCACGACATCGCATCCGACGGCGTGAGACGTGATGATGGGCTTTCCGATCTTCGAGGCGGATATCGACCGGCTGATCGGCGAAGACCTGCCGTTTGGCGATCTGACGACGCAGGCGCTCGGCATCGCCTCGGCGCCGGGCCGCATATCCTTTGCGCCGCGCCATCCGCTTATCGTCTGCGGCGTCGAAGAGGCGGCGCGCATCCTCGAGCGGCTGGGCGCCGTTGCTCGTCCCGCCGTGGCGAGTGGCGCCTCCGTCGCGGAGGGGGCGCTGTTGGTGGAGGCAACCGGGCCGGCCGAGGCGCTTCATGCGGGATGGAAGGTGGCGCAGACCCTG
>JASHRZ010000510.1 GCA_030037055.1 Alphaproteobacteria bacterium | reverse complement strand
ACCCGGTCCTATCCAAACGACATTGACCCGTCGCGCAACCGCGCGCCGGTCCACCACCTATGGAGGGACCTTTTGTCCATCGGTACTGTGAAATGGTTCAACGCCACCAAAGGCTACGGCTTCATCGCGCCCGATAACGGCGCCAAGGACGTCTTCGTCCATATCTCGGCGGTGACCCGCTCCGGCATCGGCAGCCTGCATGAAGGCCAGCGCGTGAGCTTCGAGCTCGAGCGCGGCCAGCAAGGCAGGGTCGCCGCGGTCAACCTCAAGCAAGCCTGATCGCGAACCCGAGACGAAACGGGGCGGCCCTTGGCCGCCCCGTTTTTTATGCGCGGCGCGGGTTGCACGGGCGCGGGGGCGCAGGCGATAGTGGCCGGCAAGGAGGCCGGCGATGACGGAGGAGACGCGCGAGCGGCAGCGGATCCGCGAGGTGGTGGAGAATTGGGTGTTGTGGCGCGACGCCGGCGATTGGCAGCGCTTCCGCACCGTCTGGCATGAGGACGGCTGGATGATGGCCACCTGGTTCCAGGGCCCGGCCGAACGCTTCATCGAGGTCAGCCGCGCGGGCTTTGAGCGCGGCGTCAACATCCTGCACTTCCTCGGCGGCAGCACCATCGAGCTCAGCGGCAGCCGCGCCATCGCCCAGACGAAGATGCAGATCATGCAGCGCGGCGCGGTCGACGGGGTGCTCTGCGACGTCGTCTGTACCGGCCGCTTCTACGATTTCTTCGAGCAGCGCGGGGATCGCTGGGGCATCGTGCTGCGTCAGCCGATCTACGAGAAGGACCGGCTCGATCCGCTCGATCCCGCGGCGCGGCTCGCGCTTGATGCCAAGCTCCTCGCCGAATTCCCCGAAGGTTACCGCCATCTCGCCTATCTCCAGCACAAGAGCGGCTTCACCGTGAAGCGCGACATGCCCGGCCTCAAGGGGCCGGCGGTGGAACGGCTTTATCGGCAGGGCGCGGCCTGGCTGAGCGGCGAGCCCCTGCCCGCCCGGTAATTGCCGGAGCATGTCGAGTCGGTCGTCTTGCCCGTCGGGTACCGCAGGCCGCTTGGTGCCCGCGCCTTGGCCGCTCACGATCCCATTCCTGCCATTCTTGGCGCCGGCTCAGACTGTCTCTGACGCGTAGACGCAGTCCTTCACCGAGGCGCGCCCGGACGACGAGGATGCGTCGAAAACGGTTATTGCGATCGCCTCAACCTCACCATGCGCAAAGCGCTGTTGCTGGCAGCCCCGAGCATCAGCCCTGGCCGAACTGCTCGACCAGTGCTGACCAGAGGCGCCAGACCTCATCTCTATTCTGGACAGCGGTCCGCACCATAATCAGCCGAGCCGCGCATAATCGCGCATTGAAGAAACCGTGCGCCACTTCAAAGCCCTGCGCATCAATTACCCGGGCAGCGTCGGCTTTCGCACCGCCTAACACTTTCAAATCGAGATTTCTCAGTGCCGGCGGGAACCACCAGCACAAAAAAGGCGGAATTCAGCCCCGCGCATTTGAGTCGAATACCGCTAAAACACCGGCGAAGATTATCATTTGATTAAATCGAACAAGCCTAGACTTGTCGCCTGTGACGAGATGCGATGAGGTTTCGAGATGTCGATGATGTCGCTCCATGCGCCGTTGCCTGTCTCGATCCATGTGACCGCCAGGCCGACGCTTGCTCGCACGCCGCGCCGGCTGCGGCTGCTGGCGGTCGCCAGCCTGCTGCTGATCGCAGGCTATCAGCTGTCGCTGGCGTTGCAGACCCCTGGGCAGTCGATCAGGAGCGCGCTGACGGCGGCGGCCGATGAAGCCGCCGCCCTGCCCTGGAGCCGCAACGCGGAGCAGGTGCAGCTTGCCATTGGCCAGCATTTCGCCGGCCGCGACTATCGCGTGGAGACGGCGCGCTTTCCGGCCGAGGTCGCCGTCGCCCTCGCCGATCTCGACCGCGAAACCTGCCTCGAGGCACGCGAGCTGGCGCACCGCATCGAAGGCAACGTCGTCATTGCCCTCGACGGCTATGCCGCCGCCGCCGATTGCCAGGCGCATAACACCATGACCTGGCGCATCCTGCCCTGAAGTCGGAGCCCGCCCGGCCCGTCGGGGCTCACGACATTGTAACGCGTCATCGGCTATGCTGGCGGCTGCGGCTTCCTGATCAGCGGCGCAACGATAGGCCCTTTGACTGACACTCTTTTCGAGCCCGCCGCAGGACGGCGAGCGGCATCAAGCCTACCGGCGCTCGGCCTGTCGGCTCTGGGCGTCGTGTTCGGCGATATCGGCACGAGCCCGCTCTACACCCTCAAGACCGTTCTCGACCTCACCGGCGAGCATCCTGCCGCGGCCACGACGCTCGGCTCGCTGTCGCTGGTGATCTGGACGCTCATCATCATCACCTCGGTCAAATACGTCGCCTTCGCCATGCGCGTCGACAATGACGGCGAAGGCGGCATTCTCGCGCTCATGTCGCTGCTTGGCGTCAAGCGTCGCCATCGGCCAGCCATCGTCGCCGTCGGCCTATTTGGTGCCGCGCTCATCTACGGCGACGGCGCGATCACGCCGGCGATCTCGGTGCTCTCGGCGCTGGAGGGGCTCGACATCGCCACCCCCGCCTTTCACCCTTATATCCTGCCGGCCTCGGTCGCGATCCTGCTGGTGCTCTTCGCCGTTCAGCCGCAAGGCACGGCACGGATCGGGCGGGCGTTCGGCCCGGTGATGGCGCTGTGGTTCCTGGTCATCGCGCTCCTCGGGCTCGTCGGGATCTGGCAGCACCCCGCGGTGCTGGCGGCGCTCGATCCGCGCTACGGCATCGCCTATTTGCTCTCGGGCGGTGCCACCGGCTTTCTCGTGCTTGGCGGGGTGTTCCTTTGCGTCACCGGCGCCGAGGCGCTCTATGCCGATATGGGGCATTTCGGCGCCAAGCCGATCCGGCTCGCCTGGTCGGCGCTGGTCTTCCCCAGCCTGGTGCTCAACTATGCCGGCCAGGCCGCGCTGGTGCTCGAGGGCGCGCCGGGCTCGGGCAATATCTTTTATCGGCTTTGCCCGCCCTCTGCCCTGGTGCCGTTGGTACTGCTGGCCACGGTCGCCACCGTCATTGCCAGCCAGTCGATCATCACCGGCGCCTTCTCGATGACGCGCCAGGCGATTCAGCTCGGCTGGCTACCACGTCTGCCGATCACCCAGACCTCCGAAGCAGGCTATGGCCAGATCTATGTCGGGCCGGTCAACTGGCTGCTGATGCTGGTGACGCTCGGCCTGACAATCGGTTTCGGCAAGTCGGACAATCTGGCGGCGGCTTACGGCATCGCCGTTTCCGCCACCATGCTGATGACTTCGGCGTTGCTGTTCATCGCCATGCGCGAGATCTGGCGCTGGCCGCTTCCCGCCGCCGGCGCGGTCGCGGGGGCCTTCATCGTCGTCGATGCCGGATTCGTCGCCGCCAATATGCTCAAGATCGGCGAGGGCGGCTATGTCCCGCTAATCCTGGCGGCGCTGGTCTACGGCGCCATGCTGGTCTGGCATCTGGGCGCGCAAGCGGTCGCGGCGCGGCTGCAGGAGACGGTCATGCCGATCGACGTGTTCATGGCCGAGATCGCCCGGCGCAAGGTGCCGCGCGTGCCCGGGACGGCGGTGTTCCTGACGCGCACGCAGCATGACGCGCCGCCGGTGATGGTCTGGCATTTGAAGCACAACCGTGCGCTGCACGAGCGGCTGTTTGTCCTCACCGTGATCACGGAATCGGTGCCGTGGGTCGGCGCCGCATCGCGGCTCAGCGTGACCGAGATCGCGCCGCACTTCTGGCGCGCCACCGCCCGTTACGGCTTCATGGAGCGACCCGATATTCCGGCCTTGCTCGCGCAGGCCTGCGCCGGCGGCTGCGCCATCGACCTCGCCGATGTCACCTATTACGTCGGCCACGAGACGGTGGTGGCGCGGGAGGATCGCCAGGGGCTGCCGCGCTGGCTTGAGACGCTCTTCGCGCTGATGCAGCGCAACGCCGCGCATGTCACCGACTACTTCAAGCTGCCGCGCGACGCCGTGGTCGAGATCGGCCGGGAAATCGCTATCTGAATGATAGCGCAAGGGGGAGGGGCGCCAGCATCTTGCCGGCGGGGCGTGGACTTCCCTCCGCTGCGCTCCCATCCAACGTTCCGCCGGCTCGGAGCAGGCCGCCATGTCGATGCGACGCGCGCTCATCGCCTTTTCCCTGGCCGTCGCCGCGCTGCCGCCCGCCGGCGCGGCCGGGCCTCATGACGGGACGTGGCAAGGCGCGTCCATCGGCAGCTTTGGCCCCAATTGCGCGACCGAGGCGGCGCTTGCCGTCCAAGGCGACCGGGTGAGGGGGAGGATGTAATCTCCGAGGGCTCGGCCATGCCGGCCGGGCGATATCCGATCCGCGGCACCCTCAGCGCCGACGGCGCCTTCGCCGGCACGGTCGGCGACTGGGACGCCAAGGGCGGGTTCGGCGCCGGCGGCTTCGAGGGCGACTACGAGTTCGGCTCCTGCACCATGCTCATGCATCTGACCCACCGCTGATGCCGGCCGCGACCAACCCCTCGGCCGGCGAAGACGCGCTGAATCAGCCTTTGCCCGGCTCTCGCGCTGCGCGGCCGACCAGGCGATGGCGCAGCCCGAGGCCGAGCAGCCCGAAGACGAGGATGAGCGCCGCCATCGGCAGCGCGCCGGCGCCGTGCAGCGCATGCCCGCCCATCGCGCCTTTTTCGATGAGCACGACCGGGCGATCGAAGACGGCGGCCGCGGCGGCGACCGAAAGGCCGGCGGCGCCGCCGCCAATCACACACAGATCGGGCCTGATGGTTTCAGCCATCAGAGCGCCAAAGCGGGGCTGCGGCACGGTGGCCGCACCGAGCGGCAATAGCGGAGCA
>JASHRZ010000047.1 GCA_030037055.1 Alphaproteobacteria bacterium | reverse complement strand
ATTGTTACGGGCGCGGACGTAACCGCGCCAGCGGTGCCGGAATCAGCCGTAGTCCATGAAGGCGAAACCGCCCGCGTCTGGGTGGCGCGCGACGACAAATCGGTCGCCCTGCAGCAGGTCCGCTTGGGCCAGATCAGCGACGGCCAGATCGAGGTGCTTGCGGGGCTCAAGCCGGGCGAGACCGTTGTCGCCGGCGGCAGCCTGTTCATCGATCGCGCCGCCAAGAGCGCGGACTGACCCCCGCGGCGGAGCACCGGGCATCGAAATGATCAACGCCGTGATACGGGCGGAAAGCGTAAAGTCATGAACAACGTCGTCGTCTTCGCGCTCAAGCAGCGCGTGCTGATGGTGATCTTGCTGGTCTTCCTGATCGGCGCGGGCATTGTCGGCTTCCTGCGGCTCAACATCGAGGCCTATCCCGACCCGGTGCCGCCGCTGGTCGAGGTGATCACCCAGAGCACCGGCCAGTCGGCCGAGGAGATCGAGCGCTACATCACCATTCCGATCGAGATCCAGCTCGCGGGCATCAAGAACGTCAAATCCGTGCAGACCATCTCGCTCTTCGGCCTCAGCGACGTGCGGGTGCAGTTCACCTACGACTATACCTACGAGGAAGCTGAGCAGAAGGTCATCAATCAACTGACTCAGCTCTCGCCCCTGCCCAACGGCGCCTCGCCCGGCATCTCGCCCGAGAGCCCGATCGGCGAGATCCTGCGCTACCGCATCGTCGGCCCGAAGGGCTACTCGGTCATGGATCTCAAGACCATCCAGGACTGGATCCTCGAGCGGCGCTTCAAGGCGGTGCCGGGCGTGATCGACGTCAGCGGCTGGGCCGGCAAGACCAAGACCTACGAGGTCACCATCGACCAGAACAAGCTCATGGATTACGGCTTGACCATTCCGCAGGTGCTGCAGGCGCTCAACAACAGCAACGTCAATGTCGGCGGCCAGACGGTGAATTTCGGCCCGCAGGCGGCGGTGGTGCGCGGCGTCGGCCTCATCCACACCATGAACGACATCGCTAACACCATGCTGAGCCCCAATGGCGGCTCGCCGGTGCGGGTCAAGGACATCGCCACGGTCAAGGTCGGCTTCCAGCCGCGCCTCGGCATCGTCGGACAGGACGACGACGAGGATATCGTCCAGGGCATCGTGCTGATGCGCCGGGGGGAGCAGAGCCTCCCCACCATTCACCGCGTCGAAGCCGAGATGGATAAGATTAACAATTCAAACATCCTGCCGCCCGGCGTCCATCTCGTGAAGATCTACGACCGCTCCGAGCTGATCGGCGTCACCACCAGCACGGTGCTGCACAATTTGATCTTCGGCATCGTGCTGATTTTCGTCGTGCAGTGGATCTTTCTCGGCAATCTCCGCAGCGCGATCATCGTCGCCGCGACCATCCCTTTCGCCCTCTTCTTCGCCATCATTATCATGACGCTGCGCGGCGAATCCGCGAATCTGCTGTCGGTGGGCGCGATCGATTTCGGCCTCATCGTCGACGCCACGGTGATCATGGTGGAGAACATCTACCGCCACCTGGCGCAGAAGCCGAAGGAGCGCTTCGCCCGATCGCCGCTCCTGCATCGCATAAGGGCGCAGGCCGAGTTGCGCGGCAAGTTCGCCGTCATCGCCAATTCCGCGCTTGAGGTGAACAAGGCGATCTTCTTCTCGGCGGCGATCATCATCGCTGGCTTCGTGCCGCTGTTCACCCTCAGCGGCGTGGAAGGCCACATTTTCGGGCCGATGGCCAAGACCTACGCCTATGCCATCGCCGGCGGCCTCCTCGCCACCTTCACCATCTCGCCGGCGCTGAGCGCCTTGCTGCTGCCCGATCAGGTCGACGAGAGCGAGACGGTCGTCGTCCGGTTCCTGCGCCGGCTCTACGCTCCGATGCTGGAGTTCACGCTCAACAACCCCGCGCTCACGCTCGGCGCCACGCTGCTGCTGATCGTCGCTACCGGCCTCGCGGTGAGCTCGCTCGGCCTCGAATTCCTGCCCAAGCTAGAGGAGGGCAATCTCTGGATCCGCGCCAGCCTGCCGCCGACGATCTCGCTTGAGGAGGCCGAGGGCTATGTCGACCGCATGCGCCACATCATCCGAACCTTCCCGGAGGCACAGACGGTCATTTCCCAGCTCGGACGCCCGGATGACGGCACCGACACCACCGGCTTCTTCAATGCCGAATTCAACGTCCCCCTGACCCCCGCCGATACCTGGCCCAAGGGGATCGACAAGGAGGAGCTGACGCGGCAGGTCAACGAGGCGCTGGCCGCGCCGTTCCCCGGCGTCGACTTCAACTTCTCGCAATACATCGAGGACAATGTCGAGGAGGCGGCCTCGGGCGTCAAAGGGCAGAACTCGATCAAGCTCTACGGCAACGACCTCGAGGCGCTTCAGAAGACCGCCTACCAGATCCGCGCGGTGCTCGAGACCGTGCCGGGCATGACCGATCTGTCCGTCTTCGATGCTTTCGGCCAGCCCACCGTGAACATCGACATCGACCGCGACCGCGCCGCGCGCTATGGACTCGCGCCCGGCGACATCAATTCGACCATCACCGCCGCCATCGGCGGCCAAGCCGCCGGCAACCTCTATGAATACGGCAGCGACCGCAATTTCCCGATCATCGTGCGCCTGGCGCCGCAATACCGTCAGAGCCTCGAATCGATGCGCCTCATCCCGATCGGCGCGCCGAACCCGAACGGCAACGGCATCGTCCCGATCCCGCTGAGCGACGTTGCCACGGTCAATCTGGTTCCCGGCTACTCCTTCATCTACCGGGAGAATCAGGAGCGGTTCATCCCGATCAAATTCAGCGTTCGCGGCCGCGATCTCGGTGGCGCGGTGCTGGACGCGCAGCGCAAGATCGCCGAGCAGATCCGCTTGCCCGCGGGCAGCCGCCTGGAATGGGTGGGCGAGTTCGGCGATCTCCAGGACGCCATCGAGCGACTCAAGGTCGTGGTGCCGATCAGCCTGCTGCTGATCGCCATCCTGCTCTACGTCAATTTCTCGTCGATCGTCGATACGCTGCTCGCCGCCAGCGTCATGCCGATGGCGCTCATCGGCGGCATCTTCGCGCTGCGCCTCACCAGCACGCCGTTCAGCGTCTCGGCGGCGATCGGCTTTATCGGGCTCTTCGGCATCTCCGTGATGGAGGGGATCATCGTGATCTCCTATTTCAACCAGCTGCTGGATCACGGCCTCGACCGCGCCGACGCGATACGGCGCGCCTGCCAGATCCGCATGCGGCCGGTGATGATGACCTGCATCGCCGCCTGCGTCGGCCTGCTGCCCGCGGCGGTCTCGACCGGCATCGGCGCGCAGGTGCAGAAGCCGTTGGCGCTGGTCGTGGTTGGCGGGATCCTCCTCGCGCCGGCCCTGATCCTCGTCATCCTGCCGGTGCTGGTTGAAATGTTCTCGCGCCGCCAGCCGACCGCGAGCGAGGCTTCGGCCGAGCAGCCCGCGGAATAGCCGGCGATGGCATCGGCGATGGGCATGCGCGCGCCGCATCTGCTTGCCGTTTCCGCCTTGGCACTGCTCGCCGGCTGCGCCGTCGGTCCCGATTTCGTCAAGCCGACGGCGCCCGAGGTCCCCCGCTATACGCGGGAGCCGCTGGTGAGCGAGACCACCTCCGCGGCGGTGGCGGAGGGCGCGGCGCAGCGCTTCGTTGCCGGCCTCGACATCCCGGGGCAGTGGTGGACGCTCTTCCACTCGCCGGCGCTGAGCGCCATGATCGCGCAGGCGCTGAAGGCCAATCCCGACCTGCAGGCGGCGCAGGCGGCGCTGCGCGTGGCGCAGGAGAACGTGGCGGCGCAGCAGGGCTTCTACTATCCCAGCGTCTCCGGGGACTTCTCCGCGAGCCGGCAGAAGAACGCCACCGCGGTGCTGTCGCCGACGCTGACCTCCGGCGCGCCTTATTTCAATTTGTTCACGCCGCAGCTCTCGATCTCCTACGTGCCGGACGTGTTCGGGCTGAACCGGCGGACGGTGGAGGGGCTGGTGGCGCAGGCGGAGGCGCAGCGCTACGCGCTCGCGGCGAGCTATTTGACCTTGACATCGAATGTCGTGGCGGCTGCGGTGCAGGAGGCGAGCCTGCGCGGCCAGATCAAGGCGACGCAGGACATGATCGCGCTGGAGACGGAGCTGCTGGAGCTGTTCCGCGTGCAATTAGCGAAGGGGCAGATCGCGGAGATCGATGTGGCGGCGCAGGAGGCGGCGCTGGCGCAGGTGGAGACCGCCCTGCCGCCGCTGCAAAAGCAGCTCGCCCAGCAGCGCGACCTGTTGGCTGCGCTGATCGGCCGCTTTCCCAGCGAGGCGCCGGCGGAGACCTTCGAGCTGTCGGACCTGGAGCTGCCGCAGGAGCTGCCGGTGAGCCTGCCGGCACAGATGGTCGAGCAGCGTCCGGACGTTCTGCAGGCGGAGGCGAACCTGCACCAGGCCAGCGCCGAGATTGGCGTGGCGGTGGCGAACCGGTTGCCAAGCCTTGCTCTGACCGCCGATGTCGGCACCACCGCGGCGCAAGCCAACCGGCTGTTCACAAGGGGCACCGGCTTCTGGACCATCGCCGCCAGCCTGACGCAGCCGATCTTCGACGGCGGCACCTTGCTGCACAAGGAGCGTGCGGCGCGCGCCGCCTTCGAGCAGTCGGTCGCGCAATACCGCGGCACC
>JASHRZ010000509.1 GCA_030037055.1 Alphaproteobacteria bacterium | reverse complement strand
GTTCAACTCGTCGGCAAGATAGTTGAAATGCTTGAGCCCGATCTCGCCGATGCTGGCCCCGCCGCCCGAGAGCGGATCGATATAGGCGATCTTGAGCGTGTCCGCGAACGCGGTCGCCGGTGCCGCCACGCCGAGCGCCAAGGCGCTCAATGCCACCGCCACATATGCGTGCTTCATCTTGTCCTCCCGATCTCCGCGTGCCTCGCAGGAATCGCTATCGACGCTGCGAAAGCCGCGCCGCGCCGCAGAAAGTGTCATGGCGAAGATCGCTTGCTCGAGCGCCTCCGCCCGAAGCGATAACACAAGAATGCTATGAACGCCACCGCCACCGATCCTTGATCTGGATCAAATCCGACTCCGCCGACACGCCTTCGCCGGTCCGCCGCCCTCCTCTTCAGGGATCAATCAGCACGCCCGGGTTGAGCAGGCCGCGCGGATCAAGCGCCTGCTTCGCCGCTTTGAGTGCAGCCGCGAACAGGTGCGGGCGCTGCCGATCGTACCATGGCCGATGGTCGCGGCCGACCGCATGATGGTGGGTGATCGTGCCGCCGGAAGCGATCAGCTCATCGGATGCCGCGGTCTTGATCGCCCGCCACTGCTCGATCAGGCTTCCGTGACGCCCCAAGGCATGGAAGGTGAAATAAGGCGCCGGCCCGTCAGGATAGACATGAGTGAAGCGGCAGGTGACCTGTCCCAGGCGGCCGGTCACATCCTTGATCGCCGTCTCCGTCGCTCTCTTGACCGCATCGTGGAAGCGCTCGAAGCGATCCCAGGTGATGGCGGTCTCGAAGGTGTCGCTGATGATCGCTCGCCCGACCATGCGCTCGCGGCCGTAGGGCATGCGGATGAAGGCGTTGCGCCAGAGTCCGGCGGCGCCTTCGCGATGGGCATCCGCGCCCTCGACGGCCTCCGGCGTGCCGCCGTGGTCGCGGCAGCATTCGAGCGCGCGTTCAATCCAGGGATCGACGGCGTGATCGCCGGATTCGAAAGCCAGCACCATGACGGCGAAACTGCCGTCGCCAGCGCCGGTGTTGAACGCCTCCTCCGCGTCGAGCACCCGGCAATTGGCGGGGAAAAGCCCGGCCTGGGCGATCGACCGCACCGCACGCGTCGCGGCGAAGAAATCCCTGAACCGGACGGCGCCGCCGGCGCGGAAGCGCGGCCGGTCCTGAAGCCGCATCCACGCTTCGGTGATGACGCCGAGAATGCCTTCCGAGCCGATGAACAGACGGTCCGGGCTCGGCCCCGCGCCCGATCCGGGCAGCCGCCGGGTCTCAATGCGGCCTTGCGGCGTCAGCACCACGAGGCTTTCGACGAAATCGTCGATATGGGTGTAAAGCGTGGCGAAATGGCCGGCGGAGCGCGTCGCGATCCAGCCGCCCAGCGTGGAGTATTCGAAGCTCTGCGGGAAATGGCGTAGGCTGAGGCCGTGCGGCTTGAGCTGGGCCTCGAGCGCGGGCCCGAAGGCCCCGGCCTCGATGCGGGCGGCGCGCGAGGCGCGATCCACTTCCAGCACGCGCCCCATCCGGCCGAGATCGATGGTCAAGCCGGCCTTGTAGCGCGCGCGGTCGAGCCGATGCTCGACGCCGCCGACCACGCTGGAGCCGCCGCCGAAGGGGATGACCGCAGCCCCGACATCGCCCGCCCAGTCGAGCAGCGCCGCGACATCGGCTTCGCTGCGGGGATAGGCCACCACATCGGGCGCGAGGGCGTAGTCGCCGGCGAGACCGCGGACATAGTCGGGATAGGATTTGCCGTAGGTGTGACGGGCGCGCTCATGGGGATCGTTCGATGCGAGCGATGCCAGCGATGCCGGCGGCGCGATGCGCGGCGGCGGCAGTTCGATCTCCTGCGGCTTCGGCGCTGGCTTCTCTTCAAATTCATCCACGCCGAAGCGTCGCCGGTAGCGGTCAAGGAGGAAGCCCTCCTCCTCACCGGACATCGCCTCGCCCTCACGGCCCCAGCCGAAATGCTTCATGCGGGCTTCTGACATCGCTTCCTCCTCGCTTCCGCCGCTTCGTTATCTCACCGGCAACACTACCGCGAAAGCCTTGCTTGGGCAGCTTTCCCGCGGAGAGCGGTCGTGGTCTCGCCTGCGGCGCGCTCGGCTCGTTGACCCAGGTCAATGCGCGCCGCCGGGGCGCTCCGAAGCTGGCCGATGCGCAGAGGCGTCGTCGAAAGGACAAGCGCCATGGAAGACGCAGCGTTCTGGCGCAGGCAGGCCGCGAAGTTCCGCGAGGAGGCGGAAGCCGCCAAGGATGCCGTGCAAACGGCGGAACTGCTCGACCTCGCTGCGGTATGCGAGCAGGTCGCCGCGGAGATCGAAGACCGCGCGCCGGCCGGGTGAGCCGACCGGACGTTTCTCCGCAGGGCTCGCGTGGCGGCGCATCTGACCGCCCGCTATAGGAACGGCTCGGCGCGCTTGATCAGCTCCTCGAGTCCGGGCTCGTCGGGATTGCGCGGCTTGCCGGGATGGATGATCGAGACCTGGCAGCCTTCGGCCGCTTCCACCAGCTGGCGATAGGTGCCGGCCGCCACATCGGCGATAAACGCCTGCTTGTCCCTGTTGTACCCGAACATCTTGTCGTTGATCGCGATGCACTCGTTGCAGCTCGTGCAGCGCGGCGTCTCGATATAGGCCTCCTCGGATTTGCGCTCGCTTGCCGCTTCGGGCAGCTCGGTTGCCGCCGCGGCCGCGGCTACGGAAGCGGGCGGCGGCGGCGCTTCCACCGCCGGCGCCGGGCTGGCCGAGGCGGTGCGACGCAACTGCTCTTCCCAGGCCTTGCGCTCCTGCGTCAGCAGCCTTTGCGCATGCGAATTGTGAATTCCGCCAAGCTCCTGGAGGCTGCGCCACATCTCCCGGCAGCGTCGCGCCTCGCGCATCGCCCGGCGGTCGACAATGACCTTGTGGAGCCGGTTGTCGCCATCCACCATGAGCAGGCAGGGCACGGTCTCGGGTGCGCCCTCCGCGCCCTCGCCCAGGCTCGCCTCGACGGGCACCATGTGACCGTTCCACCGCGCCCGCGGCACCCTGGCGAAGCTCGCCGCGTAGCGCCGATCGCAAACGAGGAAGTCGACCATCGTGAAGGCGAGCCGTTCGGCGCCGCGCTGATGCGCTTCGTCCTCGAAGCCGAGGCTTTGGACGGGCCAGTCGAGCTCGGCCTGAGGATTGTCCTGGAGATAAAAGCGCGACGCCCAGTCGCCGCCCAGCGCCGGATCGTAGACGAAAGCCGGGAAGGCGCGTGCTTCGAGCGCCGCGGCCGCGACGAGATAAGGCGGCAGGCCGCCGGCCTCGCCGGTCGCACCCGAGAACACGCTGAACAGCGCCGGCCCACGATATTCGAGGCCGGCCTCTATGCGCTCGCGGAACCGGAACAGGTTGGAGCTGGGCGACTGCAGCACATAGATATCGCCCTGCGCCATCGCCGAGCTGGCGAGCTGACGGCTGCGCGCGCCGAGTACCAGCTGTCCGCCGCCGGCCGCCGACGGCTCCAGGATGTCGTCGATCTCTACCAGGACCTTCATCGGCAGGCCCGCGGTCAGGATGTCCATCAGCCTTGCGCCATCGCCCGCGCTCATGACCCCGCCATCGACGCGGACCAGATAGTCCGGGAACAGCGCCGCATCGCGCGGATCGAGCCCGTTCGTGGCGAAATCGGCAAAGAACGCGTCGTGGCGTTCCTCCTTGTAGGCGCCCGCGGCCTCGAGCTCGGCGATGGCCATGGCCTTGGCCAGGTCCATCATGCTGGGCAACCGCTCGCGATAGGCATCGAGCGCGCCCGCGGCGCTGTCGAAGGCGAAGGCATAAAACTCCCCGTCCGCGGTGGTCCGATCCGGCGGGGGGAAGAATTTCTGCGCCTGCAGCGTCGCCACCAGCCGGCGGATGCGCCGGCGGCGGCTGTCGGAGAGCGTGTCCGCGGGCGCAGCCTTCTGCAAAAGGCGCGACATCGCGTCGAAATCGAAGGCGTGCTCGTGCGCGGCACCGAACGCGGCCTTGAGGCTCGCCGCGCTCCGCCCCGCCTCGGAGCGGACCAAATCCGCCTTGAGGATGTCGGAGAGCCTGAGGACCAGCCGGTCGATATCGGCGCGCGCGGCGCGCGCCTTGCGGCGCTGCATGGCTCTCCAGAGATGGGCGAGAAGACGTGCGGGCATCGCCTTGTCGCAATCGACGATTTCCCCGTCAAGCTCGAGCGCGGCGCGCAGGCGGGCGAGGCTGTCGCGGAACAGCACATCGGCCTGCGCCATCGGCCGCCACGCCGCCTTGTCGAGGAGCGAGGACAGCGAGCCAGCGACACCGGCGGCGACCAGCACGCGAATCTCGCGTTCCAGCCGCAGCGCATGCTTGGTCAGCCGGTCGGCCTCGCCAGCCTGGACGATCTTGCGCAGCGCACCGTCGATGACCGCCGACAGCGACTGCACCGGCGCCCGGCCCTCGCCGGCGCCCTGCGCCAGCACCAGCGGAAAATCGTAGCGCAGCCTGGTGAGGTCGCGGTAGCCGGCGAAGAGCGCAGGCCGCAAGTCGAGGCCGGTGATGGCCTCGAGCCCGTCGCTCTGCGTCTTTCCCGTCAGGTGAAAAGCGACATGCGCTTGAAGTCCGGCTTCCATCTTGGTCGCGCCTTCACTCTGCACACACCCTGATCCGCCCCGCGCCGCTCATTCCGCCGGGGCCCCCTCGGCGGCCTGCTGCGGCCAAACCGTGAACTTGTCGAACTCCGCCTCGAGACCTTTCCTGATCCGCTCGGTCGATCGCAGCCCTGCCGCGGTTCTCAGCTCCTCGTAGCAGGGCACGCGGGGATTGCGATAGAGAATGCCGACCGGGATCGGATCGAAGCCGGAGGCGGTCTCGCGCGCCCGGTCGAGATCGGAGGGATCGTGCCGCCGCCGGTTCTTGTAGACCTGGGCAAGGCTCGGGCTGATCCGGATCGCGTCCTCGTGTTCGAGCAGGAGGACCTTCTCCGGATCGTGGAGCCACGGCTCAAGCAGCTTGGGCAGCCATTCCGGGCAGCGCTGGACGATGCGCACGAAGGAGAGGCCCTTGTGGTGGAACGCGGCCGAGATGATGTCGTACATCACCTCGGGTATCCAATCGACCGCCTGCGCAACGAAGGAGACGTTCTGGACACCGAGGGTGACGGTGAGCGGGTTGAGCGCCTCCAGATAGGCGCCGCGCGGCGTCGTGTTGCTCTTGAGCCCTTTCGGCGAGGTCGGCGAAGCCTGCATCTTGGTCAAGCCGTAGATCTGATTGTCGTGCAGCATCACGGTCATGTTCATGTTGTAGCGGATGGCGTGTATCCAATGCGCCGCGCCAATGCTGCAGCAATCGCCGTCGCCGGTGTTGACGAACACGTTCAGGTCGGGGCGCGCCATCTTGATGCCTTCGGCCACCGGCAGCGCGCGTCCGTGGATGCCGTGGAAGCCGTAGGTCTTCATGTAATGCGGGAAGCGGCTCGAGCAGCCGATGCCCGAGACGAACACCGTTTTCTCCGGCCGCAGATCCTCGTCGCGGCACAGCCGCTGCACCGCCGCCAGGATGGCGTTGTCGCCGCAGCCGGTGCACCAGCGCGGCACGCCGCTCTGATAGTCCTCGAGCTCGTGATGCTCGTCATACATCCGCAGCAGGCATTCGGTGGCGGCGCTCGTCATGGCACGCTCTCCTCCGGCCGGGCCAGCTTGTCGAGGATGACGCGGCGGATGGTGCCGGGCTTGATCGGCTGACCGCGCACCTCGCTCCAGCAGTCGACATCGACCAGGTAGCGCGCGCGCAACAGCATCGCCAAGGCCGAATAGCGCCGGTTGGTCTCGTCGATGATCTCGTCTTGCGGCCGGTCGCACCAGTTACTCTCGATCGTCATCACCTTGCCGAACCGCCCCATGATCTCCTTGAGGCCCGGCGCCATCGGCTGCAAAAAGCTGAGGTGCAGCGACGAGACCTTGCGGCCCTCTTGGCGCAGGCTTTCGACCGCCTCTTCGATCGCCCCCCTTGTGCTGCCCCAGCCGACGACCAGCAGGTCGCCGCTCTCGCCGCCGAACACCGGCGGCGGCTTCAGCGTCTTCTGCAGCGCCGCCAGCTTCAGGCTGCGGGCGTGGATGCTCTTCTCGTTGCTCTCGGGGTCGTAGGCGACGTGGCTCAGACTGTCATGGGCGAGGCCGGTGAGCGTGTGCATGCCGCCGGCCTGGCCCGGAATGAAGCGACGCGATAGCCCGGTGGCGCTCTCCCAATCGTAAGGCTTCGCCCCGGCGGGAAGGTCGCTCTGGTCGACGGGCGGCGCCACCCACGCCTCGTTGAAGCGCGGTCGGGGGAAAGGCTGCTGCGAGGTCGCGAGACCGGCGTCCGACAGCACCACCACCACCATGTTGAAGGTCTCGGCGATCTTGCGCGCGGTGATCATCGAGTAGAAGCAGTCCTCGATGGTGCCGGCGGCCATGACCACCTTGGGCGCGTCGCCGTGGCTGCCGAAGATGGCGGTGAGCAGGTCGCCCTGCTCGGCCTTGGTCGGCTGGCCGGTGCTCGGGCCGCCACGCTGCACATTGACCACCACCAGCGGGATCTCGGCCATCACCGCAAGTCCGATCGCCTCCTGCTTGAGCGAATAGCCGGGACCGGAGGTGATCGTGACCGTGCATTTGCCGGCATAGGAGGCGCCGATGGCGAAGGCGCAGGCGGCGATCTCGTCCTCCGCCTGATGCACGACGCCGCCCACCTTCTCGAACACGTCGCTCAGATAATGCGACGCCGAGGTCGCAGGCGTGATCGGATACATGGCGCAGACTTCCATGCCCGAGGCGAGGATTCCGAGCGCCAAGGCGGTGTTGCCGTTGACCACGATTTGCGGCTCGACGGCGCGCTGCGCCGGGATGCGGAACTTGAAGTCGAGATTGCGCTCCGCCCAATCGTACCCCACCTCCAGCAGCTTGACGTTCTGGGCGACGACGGCCGCGTCCTTCTTGCCGAAGACGAGCGCGATCTGGTCGCGCGCCAGCTGCATGTCCAGGCTGTAGAGGTTGCACAGCATGCCGAGCGCGAACATGTTCTTGCCGCGCCTTGCCTCGCGCACGATGGCGCGGCATTCGCGCTCCATCGGGATCTCGCGGACCCGATAGCCCGCCGCGACGAGCTGATCGTAGGCCTGGCGGTAGGAGGCGGCGATCGCGGGATCGGCATCCTCGCGCCACATGCTCTCGAGCAGGATGATGCAGCCGGGCTTCAGTTCGCCGGCGCGTACGCGGCCGAGCAGCACCTGCTCGTTGAATGCCACCACCAGATCCGTGTCATCGCCGCCATTGGTGATGCGCCGCGCGCCGAGGCGGATGCGGTTGCCGCTGGCGCCGGCGACGCTGCGCGCGGGCGGCCGGATCTCGGCGGGAATGATCTCCACCGTCCAGACGCCGTTGCCCATGCGCGCGGCGACGGCGCCGAGCGACTGGCCGCAGCGTTGCGCGCCCTCGCCGGAATCGCTGATCACCTCGACGATGGCTTCGCTCAAGGTGGTGATCGCCTTGTTGCCGGTGGGCATCGACGGTGGCGAGACAGTGTTGCGCGGCGGCTGCAATAGCGAGGTTTCGTTCATGGTCCTGCCGCCGGCTCCGTGATCCCTAGGCCAAGCGAATGCGGGCGAAATTCCGCTCGCGATGGTCGATGCCGAAGAGCATGCCGCCGCGTTCCGCCTCGCCAAGCGAAGCGGTGCCGTCGTCGCGGATGCCGAGATATTCCTTCATGCTGCGCGCCGCCCGCCGGCCGGCGCCCATCGCCTCGATGACGGTCGCCGCTCCGGTGACGATGTCGCCTCCGGCAAAGACGCCCGCCATCGATGTCGCCATGCTCTCGTCCGCTTCGATATAGCCGCGCCGGTCGAGCCGCAGCTTCGAGGTCTGGCCGATGATCGGATTCGCATTGGTGCCGATGGCGAAGACCACCTGGTCGACGGCGAGCTCGTGCTCGCTGCCCGGCACCGGAACCGGCCGCGCGCGCCCGGACGCGTCGGGCGCGCCGAGCTCCATGCGGATGCAGCGCATCGCGCCGACCCCGCCCTTCTCGTCGGGCAGGATCTCGACCGGCGCCGTCAGCCAATGGAACTCGATGCCTTCTTCCTCGGCATGATGGATCTCCTCCGCCCGCGCCGGTGCTTCCGCCTTGGTGCGGCGATAGACGCAGAACACCCGCTCGGCGCCGAGCCTGAGACAAACGCGCATGGCATCCATCGCGGTGTTGCCGGCGCCGATCACCGCGACGCGCCGGCCCAGCGGCAACGGCGTGTCGTAATCGGGGAAGTCCTTGGCGCGCATCAGGTTGCAGCGCGTGAGCAGCTCGTTGGCCGAGAGCACGCGGTTGAGGCAATCGCCGGGAATGCCGAGCATCGACGGATATCCGGCGCCGGTGCCGATGAACACCGCGTCGAAGCCAAGCTCGTCGATCATCTGCTCGATGGTGAAAAGCCGTCCGACCAGCGTGTTGCACTCGAAGCGGACGCCGAGCTTGCGCAAATTCTCGATCTCGGCGTCGATCACCTCGTTGGGGAGGCGGAAATCGGGAATGCCGTAGCGCAGCACGCCGCCCGGCTGGTGGAAGGCCTCATAGACGGTCACCGCGCAACCGGCCTTCGCCATGTCCGCCGCGCAGGCGATGCCGGCGGGGCCGGACCCGACGATGCCGATCTTGAACCCGTTCGGCTCGATATAGGGAATGCTGGCCCAGCCCTCCTTGATGGCGAGATCGCCGACGAAGCGCTCGAGCCGGCCGATCGCCACCGGTTCGAGCGTGTCGCCGACGACGCAAACGCCTTCGCACTGGCTTTCCTGCGGGCAGACTCGGCCGCACACCGCCGGCAGCAAATTGGCCCGGCCGATCACCTCGTAGGCGGCGCGGAAATCCTGGGCGCCGATCTCGCGGATGAAGCCGGGGATGTCGATGTTCACGGGACAGCCGGCGACGCAGGCCGGATCGGGACAGAAGAGACAGCGCTCGGCTTCCGTCGCCGCTTCCTGCCGGGTGTAGCCGCAATTCACTTCGGCGAAGTTCCTCACCCGCTCGCGCGGATCCTGCTCGCGGACGGGCGTTCGCTGCTGCGGAATGGTGCGTATCGTTCTTTTCTTCGCCATCGCCCTTCACCCGTGCGAGACTTGACGACCGTCCCGGTTCAGCCCGAACCCCGCGCCTGCGCGAGGCGGCAACTCTCCGACCAGCGCGCCAACGCCGTCTTCTCCTCTTCCGCATAACGCTTCAAGCGCATCGTGAGGTCGTCGAAATCGACCTTGTGCCCGTCGAAATCGGGGCCGTCGACGCAGGCGAACTTGACCTGATCGCCGATCTTCACGCGGCAGCCGCCGCACATGCCGGTGCCGTCGACCATGATCGGGTTGAGGCTCACCACCGTCTTGATGCCGGCGGTACGCGTCACCTGCGCGCCGGCTTTCATCATCACCGGGGGGCCGATGATGACCGCCTCTTCGATGTCGCGGTGCCGCTCGATGGCAAGCTTCATGCCGTCGGCGATGGTGCCCTTGACCCCCGCCGATCCGTCATCGGTGCAGAGGATCAGTTCGTCGCAGCAGCCGCGGAACTTGTCTTCCCAGAAGATCAGGTCCTTGCTGCGAAAGCCGAGCACGCCGATGACATAGGCGCCGTTTTCGCTGAAGCCGCGCGCCTGCGGGAAGATCGGCGCCGTGCCGAGCCCGCCGCCGACGCAGAGCACCTTCTTCGCCTGCCCGATGGCGCTCGGCACGCCCATCGGTCCCACTAGGGCGTAGAGCATCGTCCCTACCTGGCAGGTCTGCTGCATCTCTCGGGTGGTCTTGCCGACCGCCTGGATGACGAGAGTGACCGAGCCCCTGCCGCGGTCGAAATCGGCGATGGTGAGGGGGATGCGCTCGCCTTGCGCGTGCGACATGACGATGACGAACTGGCCCGGCTTGGCGGCGCGCGCCATCAACGGGTGGCGGATCTCCAGGAGATAAGTGACGTCGGAGAAATCCTCGCGACGGATGATCTCAAAACCCGCACTGCCGCTCGCATCGTGCATGGGCGTGGCTTACTCACTAAGAGCGTTCGGGTGGTTAAGGCGACAGGGCGATGTCGCACCCCTGCTGCCGGGGAACGAGGCCCTGGTCATTCGCCGATTCCGTGCGTTGCCGAACCTTCCCGAATCCCAATGTCAACCGGTAAGGAAGCTACGCCGCAGCGCGCAGGAACCCATTGATTTGGATCAAACCCTCGGCGGGCGGCGAGCGCCCCCGGTCGCCATTGGCAATCGTCGCGAGCCCTCCCCAGTTCACGCGGATTTTCGTCTGTATGGGCCGCGCAATCGCGCTAGCATCATGGGCGATAGCTCCGTTCCAATTGCAGAATCGCTCAGGCCGGCCTCGGGCGGCGTCGGGCGAATAACCATGGGCCGACATGTCTGGCTCAAGGCTCCTACACCGCCGACGAGCTGAGGGCTTGCAAAAAGAAGGCGCGACCGGCCGCGTGCAAGCCCGAGCAGGATGTGATCGCGATCCCGGAGCTGCCGACGACGCGGCGCTGGCTTTTGCAATTTCGGGCCCCGGCTTCATTGGCGCCAGGACGACGCAATTGATCACCGCCAGCGAGGCCGACAGCGCGCTAAAGAAGACCGTCGATTATCGGCCACCAGGCCATCAGCCCGAGGCGCAGGTCAGGCGGCGATCTCTTGGCGGCACGCTCAGGGCTTGTCCGACAGTGCCGCGGTCCCGAGGTCAGAAGCATAGCGCAGGATCGCCGCCTCGCCCGATCGCTGCGTGAGCCGCGAATCGGCCGCGCTCGCGTTCACGTAGTGATCGAGGAACGCGATGCCGTAGGCGATGATGCCCGCATGCGCGTGGGCGCCGATATCGGTCCACGCCAGATGGCCCGCATGCCGCAATTCGACATAGTATTTGGGCGCTGGCGATCGGTCATAGGCGCCATCGTGGCGTCGCACCGCCGGCGTCATGAAGAGATCGTACGTGCCGCCTTGATACATGACAGGCGCGGAGAGGCCGCCGAGGCTGCCTCGCGCCAAATAGGGTTGGACATAGGGCGAGAGGGCAAGGACGGCCTTGACCCCTGCGAGCTTCCAGCCCGGCCAAGCGCCGGCGAGCCCGAGCACGGTGTAGCCGCCCAGTGAATGGCCGACGAGACCGAGACGCGACCAGTCGATCCTGCCGCGCCAAGCCTCATCTTGCTTGAGCGCGTCGACGAGACGGCGGATATCGTCCGCCCGACTGGCATAGGTTTGCTCGCTCCAAGCCATCGGCCGGCCGAAGGATTCCTCCGGCGGATCGCGCCATCGGCCCGCCCCACCATCGCAAGTCGCGTCCCGATGGTTCGGCGCGAAAACGATGTAGCCCGCATCCACCAGCGCCGCCGCGAGAAAGCGCGACTGCGTGGCGCAGCCATGGAAGCCATGCGAGAAGACGATGACCGGCCGCGCTGCGCCGCCTTCCGCATCGGGCTCCCAGACCGTCACTGCCATGCTCGCCAGCGACAGCTTGCGTTCTGCGGCGCGAACACCGGCAGCGCAGAGGCTCGCCGCGAGAAGGCCCGCCGCAAGGCCGATCAGAAGACATCGACGCCATCGGCCTTGCCGGTGCAGCGCGTCAGGCGGCGAGATAGCGCGTCTCCAAATGCCGCTCATAGGCGGCGGCGTCGAGCGGGCGGCCGGTGGCCTGGGCGATGAGCTCCGCGGTGGAATAGCGCGAACCCTTGGCATGCACATTGGCCCGCAGCCAGGCAAGCAGCGGCGCAAAATCGCCGGAGGCGATCGCGAGCGGGATGCCGGGATCGGCGGCCTTGGCGGCGGCAAACAGCTGCGCCGCGGTCATCGCGCCCAAGGTGTAGGTGGGGAAATAGCCCCAGAGGCCGTCATACCAATGGATGTCCTGAAGGCAGCCGTCGCGGTCGTTGGCGGGGACGATGCCGATCAGCGCGCCCATCGCCTCGTTCCACGCCGCCGGCAGGTCGTCGGGCGCGAGGTCGCCGGCGATCATCGCCCGCTCCAGGCGGTAGCGCAGGATGACATGGGCGGGATATGTCACCTCGTCGGCATCGACGCGGATGAGCGAGCGCGCGACGCGGGTGTTGAGGCGGTAGAGATTCTCCGCCTCCCATTCGCCGCCGCCGCCGCCGAAGGTCTGGCGCAGCAGCGGCGCCGCGAACTCGGCGAATTCGCGCGAGCGGCAGGCCTGCATCTCCACGAGCAGCGACTGGCTCTCATGGATGCTCATGCCGCGCGCGCCGCCGACCGGCTGTCGGCGCCAGGCGGAGGGCAGGCCCAGCTCGTAGAGCGCATGGCCGGTCTCGTGCAGCACGCCCATCACGGCGCGGCCGACATCTGCCTCGTCATAGCGCGTGGTGAGGCGGACATCCTCGGGCGTGCCGCCGCAGAAAGGATGCAGGCTGTCATCGAGCCGGCCATGCTCGAAATCGAAACCCAAATGCCGCATCAGCGCGACGGCGAGCCGGCGCTGCGCCTCGACCGGGAACGGGCCCGGGAGCGGCAGCGGCGCGGGAAGCGACGCCTGGCGCTCGAGAGCGCGCTCGATCAGCGCCGGCAGGCGCCGGGCGAGATCGTCGAACAGAAGGTCGATGGCGGCGGTGCTGCCGCCAGGCTCGTATTCGTCGAGCAGCGCCTCGTAGGGGCTTTTGCCGAGGCGCGCCGCCTTGGCGGCGGCGGTGTCGCGCACCAGGGCGAGCACGCGCTTCAGATCCCCCAGCATGGCGGCGAAGTCGCCGGCGGGGCGCGCCTGGCGCCAGCGCATCTCGGCGGCCGAGCAGGCTTTGGAAAGCGCAGCGACGAGATCGCCGGGCACCGCGGTCGCGTGCAGCCAGAGCCGGCGCATCTCGGCGAGGTTGGCGCGCTGCCAATCGCCGAGATCCAGCTGCGCCGCCGCGCCGGCGAAGAGATCGGGCATCGCCGCATCGGCCAGCATCTCATGCGCGATCACCCGCAGCGTGGCGAGCTGCTCGGCCCGCGCCCCGGCGCCGCCGGCGGGCATCAGCGTGGCGGCGTCCCAGTGCAGCACGGCAGCAGCGTCCTGCACGGCGCCGATGCGGGCGAAGCGAGCTTCAAGCTCGGCGTAGGAGCTAAGCCTCACGACTCTTCTCCTCGGGCGCGGCGGCGGAGGAAGATGACGGCGATAACGGCGAGCGCCACCGCCAACGCGTACCAGGTGATGGCGTATTGCAGATGGTTGTTCGGGAGATCGAGCGGCGTTTGGCCGCCCATGGGCAGGCCGCCGGGATTGGGCGTCTTGTCGGCATCAATATAGAAAGGGAGCACGCGCTCAAGCCCGGCGGCGGCCGCCATGGCGGGGATGTCGACCCAGAACCAGTAGTTGCGCTCGGGGTTGTTGGCGGGGAGGAACCAATGCGGCTTGGCCAAAGGCGCAAGCCGCAGCAGGCCAGTGACCGCGACCTCGCCCCGGGGCTCGCCGGCGGCGCGGCTCGCAGGCAGCTTGCGGTCCTCGGGCACGAAGCCGCGATCGACCAGCAGTACCGCGCCCGAGGCAAGACGCAGCGGCTCGATGACGTGGTAGCCGAGATGCCCGTCGGCGTCGGTGGCGCCGAGAAAAAGCTCGCGGTCGGGAAGAAATGTGCCGGCAGCACTGACGCGGCGGTATTCGAGGCCGCGCGCGGCCTCGAGCGCGGCGGGCAGCGCCACCGGCGGCGCCGTCACCGCGGCGCGGCGCGCGGCGATCAGCGCTTGCTTCCAGAACAGGCGCTCGACCTGCCAGCTGCCGAGGCCGAGCAGCACGAGCACCCCGCCCAAGGCGAAGACGCTCGGCCAGAGGAGGGATTTCCTGCGGAGCAAAGGCACTTCCTGCGACGCGCTCAAGCGCCGGGCGGCGTGTCGAGCCGGCGGTGGCGATATTGCAGCGCGATGAGCCCGGCCTTCAAGGGGCGCAGCAGCAGGATGGAGCCGCCCACGACCAGCGGCGTCCACAGCACCGCATGCAGCCAGAGCGGCGGTGCGAACAGGAGCTCCATGGCGATGGCGAGGCCGACGGTGACGGCGCCGAGGATGAGGACGACGAAGACCGCCGGCCCGTCGCCGGAATCCTCGGCGCGCAAATCGAGGCCGCAATGCTTGCAGGAGGGCGTGATCGACAACAGCCCGTCATAGAGCCTGCCCTCGCCGCAGCGCGGGCAGCGGCAAAGCAGCGCCGCCGTCAGCACCGAGACCGGCGGATAGAAGGCTTCGGGAAGGTCGCGGTTCGCGGCCGGCAATGATTCTTACTCCTCGCCGCTCCAGCGGCGGCTATGGCATTCGCATGGCGCGGTGCCTAGACAGCCCCCCTTGACGGGATTGCAGAGGCAGGAAGGTCGCAGCCCGCGACGCGGAGAGGGAATGGGCCGTGCCAAGCGTCCCTCACTCGATGCCGGCGGCGCTGCCGCTGCCCCACCAGTAGATGCAGACGAAGAGGAAGAGCCAGACGACGTCGACGAAATGCCAGTACCAGGCCGCCGCCTCGAAACCGAAATGCTGCTCGGGCTTGAAATGGCCGGCGAGCGCGCGGAAGAAATTCACAGCGAGGAAGGTGGTGCCGATCATGACATGGAAGCCGTGGAAGCCGGTCGCCATGAAGAAGGTCGAGGGATAGATGCCGCCCTTGAAGCCGAAAGCGGCGTGGCTGTACTCGTAAGCCTGCAGCGAGGTGAACGCGATGCCGAGGATGACGGTGAGGCCGAGGCCCTGAAGCAGCCCCTTGCGGTCGTTCTCCAGCAGCGCGTGATGCGCCCAGGTCACGGTGGTGCCCGAGGTCAGCAGGATGAGGGTGTTGAGAAAGGGGATTTCCCAGGGATTGAAGGGATGGATGCCCTCGGGCGGCCAGACGCCGCCGACCGGGAAGAGGCTCGAGCTGAAGAAGGCCCAGAAGAAGGCGGCGAAGAACATCACCTCCGAGGCGATGAAGAGCGCCATGCCATAGCGCAGGCCGATCTGCACCACCGGCGTATGATGGCCCTCGTATTCGGCCTCGCGGATCACGTCGCGCCACCACATGGCCATGATGGCGAGGATGCCGATCACGCCCGGCGCGATCAGCCACAACGGGCCGCCATGCATGTAGAGCACGGTGCCGCCGAACATCAGCCCGGCGAAGAGCGCGCCGATGATCGGCCACGGGCTGGGATCGACGAGGTGGTAGGGGTGCTTGGGTGCGTCGTGCGTGGTGCTCATGGCGGGCTCTCTGACGAGAAAAGGGTGACGCGCGTCAATCGGCGGAGGCGGCGAGCGCGCGCGGCTCGTCCTTGGCGCGGAACATGGTGTAGCTCAGCGTGATGGTATCGATGTCTTGCATGTCCCGATCGTGGGCGATGTCGGGATCGACGAAGAAGGAGACGGCGAGGTCGACGCTCTCGCCGGGCTCAAGATGCTGGCGGGTGAAGCAGAAGCATTGCAGCTTGTCGAAATAGATCCCGGCCTTAAGCGGCGTCACGTTGTGCGTGGCGGTGCCGGTGGCCGGCGCGGAAGTGAGGTTGGTGGCGCGATAGGCGACCACCGTCTCCTCGCCGGGATGGACCTGGACCGCGGCCGTCAGCGGACGGAACTCCCAGCCGAGGCCGGGCGCCTCATCAGCGTCGAAGCGCACGGTGATGAGCCGGCCGGCGACTGCTTCGGCCGGCGCGGCGGCGACGGTGCGCGTGGTGCCACCATAGCCCGTCGCCTGGCAGAACAGGCGGTAGAGCGGCACCGAGGCGGCAGTGAGCCCAACCATCGCCGCCAGCACCGCCAACAGCGCGGCAAGCGTGACGCGGCGGCCGGCGGTCATCAGAATACCCCCATCTTGACAAGCGCCATGACGTAGAAGAGCGCGACCAGGCCGAGCAGCACCGCGAGCAAGGCGCGGTTGCGGGCGCGCTGTCGCGCTTGGCGGTCATCCATCGCCGACAGCATCGCTCACCCGCCGGCCTCCGCCAGGCCCGGCGCGCGGTCGATGACCAGGAAGACGAAGAGCAGGAAGAGATAAAGGATGGAGAAGGCGAACATCTGCCGGGCCGCGCGCTCGCCGGCATCGAGCCATACGCGGATCGCCGCCAGCGTGAACAGCGCGTTCAGCGCCACCGCCAGGCCGAAGTAGACGGGGCCTGCGAGCCCGGCGAGGCTTGGCGCCAGCGCCAGCGGCCAGAGCAGCAGCGTGTAAATCAGCATCTGCTTCTTGGTCTCGCGCGCGCCGGCCACCACCGGCAGCATCGGCACGCCGGCGCGGGCGTAGTCGCCGCAGCGATAAAGCGACAGCGCCCAGAAATGCGGCGGCGTCCAGAAGAAGACGAGGGCAAAGAGCAGCAGCGAGGGCAGGCCGACGTCGCCGGTCACCGCCGCCCAACCGACAATCGGCGGAAAGGCGCCCGCGGCGCCGCCAATGACGATGTTCTGCGGCGTGCGGCGCTTCAGCCAGACGGTATAGACGAAGACGTAGAAGGCGATCGTGAGCGCCAGCAGCGCCGCCGCCGCCCAGTTGACGGCGAGCCCCATCACCAGCACCGAGGCGGCTGCGAGCACGCAGCCGAAGCCCAGGGCGTCGCCGGGCACCATGCGGCCCGCGGGCAGCGGCCGCGTCTCTGTGCGGCGCATCAGCGCGTCGATGTCGCGGTCGTACCACATGTTGATGGCACCGGCGGCGCCGGCGCCGACGGCGATGCACAGCACCGCGATCATCGCCAGCACCGGATGGAGATGGCCCGGCGCGAGGTAGAGGCCGACGAAGCCGGTGAAGACGACGAGCGACATGACCCGCGGCTTGAGCAGCGCGACATAGTCGCCAACCGCCGGCAGGCTGACGACGGAGGTGGTCGAGAGATCGGTCATGCGCCCGCTCCACGGCAGCCTCGCGCGACGCCGTCGCTCGCAGCCTCGATCCTCCGCGTCATCTTCGCGCCCGGGCTCTCAATGCGCGGCACTGGAGGCGATGTGCGGGATCTCCTCGTAGGTATGGAAGGGCGGCGGCGAGGACAGCGTCCATTCCAACGTCGTCGCCCCCGGCCCCCAGGGATTGTTCACCGCCTTCTTGCCGGCAAGGAAGGTATGGAAGATGACGAAGACAAACCACAAGGTCGAGGCGAAGGAGATGTAGGCGCCGATCGACGCCACCATGTTCCAGCCGGCAAAGGCCTCGGGATAGTCGCTGATGCGCCGCGGCATGCCGGCAAGCCCGAGGAAATGCATCGGGAAGAAGGTGAGGTTGACGCCGATGAAGGTCGTCCAGAAATGGATCTTGCCGAAGGTCTCGTTGTACTGGTGGCCGCTCATCTTGCCGATCCAATAATAGAAGCCGGCGAAGAGCGAGAACACGGCGCCCAAGGAAAGCACGTAGTGGAAATGCGCCACGACGTAATAGGTGTTGTGCAGCGCCACGTCGACGCCGGCATTGGCCAGCACCACGCCGGTGACGCCGCCGATGGTGAACAGGAAGATGAAGCCCACCGCCCAAAGCATCGGCGTCTTGAACTCGAGCGAGCCCTCCCACATGGTGGCGATCCAGGAGAAGATCTTGATGCCGGTGGGCACGGCGATGACCATCGTCGCGGCGGTGAAATAGGCGCGGGTGTCGACGCTGATGCCGGTGCTGAACATGTGGTGCGCCCAGACCACGAAGCCGATGACGCCGATCGCCACCATGGCATAGGCCATGCCGAGATAGCCGAAGATCGGCTTCTTGGAGAAGGTCGAGACGATCTGGCTGACCATGCCGAAGCCCGGCAGAATCATGATGTAGACCTCGGGATGACCGAAGAACCAGAAGAGGTGGAGGAAGAGGAGCGGGTCGCCGCCGCCCGCGGGATCGAAGAAGGTGGTGCCGAAATTGCGGTCGGTGAGCAGCATGGTGACGGCACCCGCCAGCACCGGCAGCGACAGCAGCAGCAGGAAGGCGGTCACCAGGATCGACCAGACGAAGAGCGGCATCTTGTGCAGCGTCATGCCCGGCGCGCGCATGTTGAAGATGGTGGTGATGAAGTTGATCGCGCCGAGGATCGAGGAAGTGCCGGCGAGGTGGAAGGAGAAGATCACCATGTCGACCGCGGCTCCGGAATGGCCGAGGGGGCCGGAGACCGGCGGATAGAGCGTCCATCCCGTTCCGGCCCCGATTCCGACGAAGGCCGAGCCCGCGAGCAGCGCATAGGCCGGCACCAGCAGCCAGAAGCTGATGTTGTTGAGCCGCGGGAAGGCCATGTCGGGCGCGCCGATCATCATCGGCACGAGCCAGTTGCCGAAGCCGCCGATCAGCGCTGGCATCACCACGAAGAAGATCATGGTGAGGCCGTGCTCGGTGATGATCACATTGTAAAGCTGATGGTTGTCGCCGAAGAGGCGGTCGCCCGGGGTCATCAGGTTGTACCGCATAATGACCGAGAGC
>JASHRZ010000508.1 GCA_030037055.1 Alphaproteobacteria bacterium | reverse complement strand
CATCGGCGAGCACGTCACCGGCCTTGTCAGTCAAGCCGACCGCCTCGTCCAGCTCGCGATACGCCAGCAGTCCCGCATCGGACGTGATCACTGAGCCGCGGAATCGAAGCCGCAGACGGCGGTCGAAATCGAGCTTCAGCGCCGCGCCCGCCGATTCACCCGTGGGTCCGCCATCATCGCCTCGCTCGATCCGGAATAACGTACCGATTCCTATATCAGAATGGCCGCATTCGTGCCGCAAAATTGCATGTCATCCGGGGAATGCGGGTTCATATGAGTCGAATTGACTCTCCCCGAGTAGTCCGCGCGGGCAAGCCTCATTGAGACCCAGCCTTCCTTGGTCAAGCGACAGCGCCAGCCTCCGATTATCGTTGCCGATGTCGCTGTTGGTTGCTGTTCGGCCACCTCGGTGGTGAATTGACCTGGCCGGGCCAACTTCCTTACGATTGCGTGCCGCCGGCTAATCGCTCTGGGAGCTCTGATGCGCGTTTTCATCGTTCATGCCCATCACGAGCCAAAGAGCTTTAACGGTGCGATGACCGAGACGGCTGTGGCGGCACTCGCTGCGGCCGGTCACGAGGTCATCCTCTCCGATCTTTATCGGATGGGTTTTGATCCCGTGTCGGACCGCCGCAACTTCACCACGGTGAAGGACGCCACTTACTTAAAGCAGCAGGCGGAGGAAAGCTTCGCCCATCAGCATCAGGGTTTCGCACCGCAGATCGCCACCGAGCTTGAGAAGCTCTTCTGGTGCGAGGCGCTGATTTTTCAGTTCCCGCTATGGTGGTTCGGCTTACCGGCAATTCTCAAGGGCTGGGTCGACCGCGTGTTCGCGTTGGGGGCGGTATACGGAGGTGGCCGGCGGTACGACAATGGCGTTCTGGCCGGCAGGCGCGCGATGTGTGCCCTCACGACGGGCGGCGCGGCGACGTCATACGGCGAGAACGGGATCAACGGCGAGATTGGCTCGTTGCTCTATCCAATCAATCACGGCATTTTTGCCTTCACGGGCTTCACCGTTATCGAACCCTTTGTGGTCTACGGCCCGGCGCGCCTCACCGAGATGGAGCGCGTGAGTGAACTCGCGCGCTATCGTGCCCGCCTTCTCACACTGGCCGAAGCACCTAGCCTCATGTATCGGCGGCTCGAAGAATACGACGAAGGGGGTGTCCTTCGAGTTGGCCGTCCAGAAGCGCGAGCGGTCTCGCGCTCGTGAAGGCCTAAAACCCGCATCGCGCTCGTCCGCTGTCCAGTTCGCGGCTGTCCGCAGTGCTCTGCGAACAGCGCGCTTGCGTCACTAGCTGTGAAATCGCGTGGAAAATTGGCCCCCCTAATTGGAGATTCCCTGTTAGCTGGCTCAGAATTCCCTGCTCAGTTTCGTGGCTCAGCGAGACCTGCAGCGCCGGGGGCATCACGCTTTTTGACGGGATAAAGCCCAGACAGCAGCCGGCAAGCTCGGCCGATTCCCTGTAAATTTCCCTGTTGGCAGGGAACGGGTTTGCGACTGAAAGCGTCCTCGGCGGCTGCACCCATCACGTTGATCTGCATCAAGGGCGGCGGAAGCGCTTTGCTATAGCTATGAACACATCATGCGCCATATTGGGCGCGATGCCGGCCGAGGCGTGTCGCACCGGCTCGGGTTCCTCAACCGGCGCGGCGGCGGCGCCGCCCAAGAGGCGCGATCGGACGACGAGATGGCATTAGAGGCTGTTGCCGAGCATTTCCCGCATGGGGCCGATGTCGGCGTGCGCGGAATCGCTCATACCAAGGCGCAGGCGTTCGAGCAGGCGGCGCTGGCCTTGACGGAAATCGTCACCGAGGTCGGGAGCATCGTTCCGGAGGAAACGGTGGAGATCGAATGCGCGGCGCCGAGCGACGGCTTGCTCCTGGCCGACTGGCTCAATCGGGTGATCTACGAGATGGCCGTGCGGCACATGCTGTTCGGGCGCTTCACGGTAACGATCGAGAACGGCCACCTCCGGGCTCGCGCCTGGGGGGAGAAGATCGATCGGGCGCGGCACGCGCCGGCCGTTGAGCCGAAGGGCGCGACCTTCACCGCGCTCAAGGTGGAGCGGCGGTCGGACGGCGCCTGGGTTGCGCAATGCGTGATCGATGTGTGAGAGAATGAGCGAGGTTCGCCCATGGATCTGAGCAGCCTGTCCACTATCTCGGAGACCGAGTGGCGTCTTCCGGCGAGCGGGACGATGCGCGTGCCGGCGGTGATCTTCGGCAGCCCTGCGCTCCTCGCCGAGATGGACGACAAGGTCCTGGAGCAGATCCGCAACGTCGCCTGCCTTCCCGGCATCGTCGAGGCGGCCTACGCCATGCCCGATGCCCATTGGGGCTATGGCTTTCCCATCGGCGGGGTCGCCGCCTTCGATCCGGAGGAGGGCGGCATCGTCTCGGCCGGCGGGGTCGGTTTTGACGTCTCCTGCGGGGTGCGCAATCTGCTCACCGGCTTGCGCCGCGGCGATATCGAAGGGGTAAAAAGCGATCTTGCCGACAGCCTCTTCCGCAACATCCCCGCCGGGGTCGGAAGCACCGGCAAGATCACGCTCGACGAGCGCGAGATGGACGCGATGCTGGCCGGCGGCGCCCGCTGGGCGGTGGCGGAAGGCTACGGCGTGCCGGCCGATCTGGAGCGGATCGAGGAAGGCGGATGCATGGCCGGCGCCGACCCCGATGCGGTGTCGGCGCACGCCAAGAAGCGTCAGCGCGACGAGATGGGAACTCTGGGATCGGGCAATCATTACCTCGAAGTGCAAGAGGTGGTTGCCGTCCATGACCAATCGGTTGCCGCGGCCTTCGGGCTGCGCCTGGGCGAAGTCGTCGTCGCCATCCATTGCGGCTCGCGCGGCCTCGGCCATCAGATCGGCACCGAATTCCTTCGGGAAATGGCCGTCGCGGCGCCCGATCACGGCATCATTCTGCCCGATCTCGAGCTTGCCTGCGCGCCGCTCCGGTCGGAGCTGGGACAGCGCTATCTCGGCGCCATGCGGGCGGCGATCAACTGCGCGCTCGCCAATCGCCAAATCCTCACCCATCTCGCGCGCCGCGTGTTCGGCCACTTCTTCCCCGACCGTTCGCTCGATCTTCTGTTCGATGTCTCGCACAACACCTGCAAGGAGGAATGGCACGACGTGGCCGGCCGGAAGCGGCATCTTTTCGTTCACCGGAAGGGTGCCACCCGCGCCTTCGGTGCGCACCACCCGGACCTCCCGGCCGCTTATGCGGCGGTTGGGCAACCGGTCTTCATCGGCGGCAGCATGGGCACATCCTCGGCGATCATGGTCGGCGCCTCGATCCGCCCGGAACGCGCCTTCGCTTCGGCCTGCCACGGGGCCGGCCGGTCGCTGAGCCGACACCAGGCCCTCAAGCGCTGGCGTGGGCGGCAGGTGATCGACGACCTTGCCAGGCGCGGCATCGTCGTCAAGAGCCCATCGGCCCGGGGCGTAGCGGAAGAAGCGCCGGGCGCCTACAAGGACGTCGATGCCGTGGTCGAGGCGGCCCACGGCGCCGGGCTCGCGCGCAAGGTTGCCAGGCTCGAGCCGGTGATCTGCGTCAAGGGTTGACGGGAGACCCGCTTCGATCCCGGCACTGCCGCGGCGTCGCCGATCCTCGCAATGTCATCTTCGCGCGGGATTAACGGGCATAAAGCCCGACGAGCTCGGCCGCCGCGAGCGCGTGAGCCTTGGCGGCCTTCTCGACGTCGCGGCAACGCGCGCTCGCCGGCACGTCGAGGTGCTCGACGTCAAGGGCGTAGAGCGCGAAATGATAGTGGTGCGAACCATGGCCGTGCGGCGGGCAAGGCCCGCCATAGCCCCTTTTCCCGAAATCGTTGATGGCTTGGCGTATCGTGGCGCTGCCGGGCGGGAGGCGCTCTTCAAGCGCTTCGGCGCCGCGAGGGATGTCGAAAGCGGCCCAGTGGTACCATGTGCCCGATGGGGCGTCGGGGTCGCGACAGAGGATGGCGAAGCTGCGCGTCCCCGGGGGAGCTCCGGACCACGCCAGCGGCGGGGACAGGTTGGCGCCGTCGCAGGTGAAGCGGGCCGGAATCTCGCTGCCATTGGTGAAGCCGGCACTGGTCAATCGCATGGTCATCGAGCGAAACCCTCCTCGGCGATGGTCGGTTCAACCCTCGGTCCCGGTGACGGGCGGCCCCGCCTGGCGTCGCTGGCCGCAATGGGAACGTTCAGGACCTCCTCTTCGCTTGCCGAAGCATGCTAGCCCGCGAGGCCGGAGCATCCCTTGATCCATCTCAAGGACCATGCCGCAACCGAGTGCTTTGTTTCCCGGAAGATTGGGAAACTTTGCGGCGTTCTCCATGGGAAGAGACATGACGGCCGCCAACGCTTTGAGACGGGAGGAGGTAGATCATCGGGCCGCGGGATGCCTGCCAGAAGGCCGCGCCGCCCCGGACGGCTCGATCTCGGTTTGGCTGGCACGGGTAGGTGAAACGGCCGTCGCCGTCATCCCTGATGCCCTGCACGATCGGGCGACGGCGGCAAATCTATAGGGCTTCCGCGTGATCGCAAGCCAGGACGAAGTCATCGCGTTCTTGTCGGACGGCGCCAATTACGGGCTGCCGGGCGCGGAGGTCGAGCGCATCGAGACTCACTGCTCGATCGTCTTCCTTGTCGGGAGCCGCGCCTACAAGCTGAAGCGTCCCGTCGCTTTTTCCTCTCTCGATTACACCACCCTCGACCTGCGCGAGGCCGCCTGCCGTGCCGAGCTCCGGCTCAACCGCCGCACGGCGCCAGAACTCTACCTCGGGATCCATGCGATCCGGCGCCGGTCGGGCGGGGAGCTTGGCTTCGACGGCGAGGGTCCGGCCATCGACTGGGTTGTCGCCATGCGACAATTCGACCAGGCGGATCTGTTCGAGCATCTCGCGGATGCCCGGCGCCTCACGCCGGAATTGGCTTCCGCCCTTGCCGAGGAAATCGTGCAGCTTCACGAAGGGGCGGAGCGCATTGCCGGGTTTGGCGGCGCCGACGGTCTGCGCGCCAGCATCGAACGCAACCATTGCGACCAGAAAACCGTGGAAGCCATCCTTGGGAGCGACGCGGTGGTGGCGCTCTACGAGGCATCGCTCCGCGTCCTTGAGCGCGCGGTCCCGGTTCTCGATCGCCGCCGCGACGAGGGGAGGGTGCGGCGCTGCCACGGCGATCTGCGTCTCGCCAATATCTGTCTTCTCGACGGCCGCCCGACGCTGTTCGACGCCATCGAGTTCTCCGACCATCTCTCCTGCATCGATGTCCTGTTCGACCTGGCATTTCTGCTGATGGACCTGCACTATCGCGGTCTGGGGGTGCTGGCGAATATTCTTTTCAACCACTATCTCGACAGAACCGGCGATACCGACGGACTTGCGGCCTTGCCCTTGATGCTGTCGGTTCGCGCCGCGACCCGTGCCTACACCCTTGCCAACGCGGTGCAACGCCAGGTCCGTCGCGATGCAGCGCAGCGTCATGCGGCGGCGGCGCGCTCGCATCTGGCTTTGGCCTCATCGCTGCTCGCCGAAGCACCGGGCCGGCTGATCGCGATCGGCGGCATCGGCGGCAGCATCAAGACCTCGCTCGCCCACGGCCTCGCCGCCGCCTTCCGACCCGTGCCGGGTGCCCGCATTTTGCGCAGCGAGACCGCGCGCCGGCGCCTTTTGAAGCTTCCGCGAAATACGCGGCTGCCGGCCGCCGCCTATGATGCGGAGACGACCGAACGCGTCTATGCCGGCTTGACGGCCGAGGCGGAGCAGGTCGTGCGGGCGGGCTTCACCGCAATCATCGATGCCAGTTTCGCACATCCGGCGCAGCGCCGGGCGATCGCCGCGGCGTCGGTCGGTGCGTCAGGGCGCTTCGTCGGCCTCTGGCTGGGCCCGCCGCAAGACCTCCAAACCGGCGGCGCGGGCGGATGGCATGCCCTCAAGCGCGGTCCGGGATTCGCAACCATCCTCGCGACGGCGCGTCTTCTGGCGCACGCCGTTCCCGCCGGTCAAGGACGTTCGCGCGCAGAATGATGGAACCACGATCGCCGGATAAGGGATCATCCTGCCGATTCCGGATCCAAATCTATTCGGCTCGCCGGCAAGAGATCACGCGCTGCCCATCTCGATGAGGAGCGGCGGCCGGGTCTCGTCCCAATCCGGCACCGTCGCCGCCCACGCCCGAATGGCGGCGCCCTCCTCCGCGGCGACGTATAGCTCCTCGATTCCCAGCGGTTCGAGCATGGGCGCCAATGCCGCGGGAGCATCGAAGCGCGCGCGTGCAAAGTCCCACCAGACCGAGGAGACCCGCTCCGGGTTGATCTTGATGCGCCAGCTCTGCGCAAGGGGCGGCGTCATTCCCACAGAGGCTCCTCTCGCTCGCCGGCATGCTCGATCCCCGGCAGGAGATCGCGCAACAATTGGCGTGTGGCCGGATGGATGGCGTAGGCATCTTTGCCGCGAACAAAGCTACAGAGGCGAAGGCCGGGTCGCTTGGCCGCCTTTGCGACGAGCCGGTTAAGCATGCCGACATATTGGCTGAGCCGGGCTCGCTCGCCTCGCGGGAGCGCTGCGGCGAGCTTTCGGCGGGTGAGCGGGGTTGCGCTCTCATCGAAGGCAAGCCGGTCGAGAAGCGCGCGCAGCGGTCTTCCAAGCCGATGGAAGCTGATGTCACGGAGCAGCGTCGCCACCTCTCGCTGCGCCAGCGGCGATGCCGCGGCTTGGCTCTCGGCCGCCCGCAAAGCTTTGGCTTGCCGGCCCTGCAATCGCGGCTGCCCTTCAAGAAAGAGCAGCAACTGATGGCGCAGCTTCGCAGGCATCGCATCGAGATCGGACCGGGTGAGCGTCAGCTCCATGTCCCACGACCGCAAGCGGCCTTTGGCAAACTTGCCGCCGGGCGGCGGGTCGACAGGCCGATTACTGGGCATTTTGCGACGACGGCTGAGACCAGAGCGCGCGGACCTCGCGTGGCAGCAGACGCACGACTTTCTCGGTCTCGCCCGGCGCGACATGTCTTGTGACGACGTCGAAGACGATCCGCGCCACGCGTTCGGCATCATGCAACTCGAGGTGCTCGCGCAGCTCGTGGCGAATCGCCTCAAGAAAACCGTGTCTTCGTCGCCCGGTCGTCAAGGTCGAGGCCGGGTTCCAGCCTTCATAGTAGATGCCGCGCACGAGCATCGGCAGCTGCGCTCCGAACTGCGCCACTTGGTCCGTTCCGAGCAGATCCCGCAATCCGTGGAGGGTGGCGCGGAGCGCGGTGTAGGCCGCGCGATCATTATCGAGGCCGAGGCCCTCCTTGATGTCCCGCAGCCACTCATGGGTCTTCTGCACCGTGGCATCGAGCACACCCACCGTGGTCATTTGAACCCTCCTCAACCCAGGCCGACAAGGCGGAAGGCGATCGACACAGAAGCGTCCGGTTAAAAGCTACACATGGACGCGGTGAGACGGCGTTGATGCAGATCAAGGTGACGGCACCGCGCGGCCGCGAGTGTGCATCATGCGAATTGCGCTTGTCATCCGCGCGGGGAACCGCCGCGTCGCGGCGTCAATCGGGTCATTTGCGATGTCGTGGAGCCAGGGTCGTCAAGGCCGGTAGCGTCGGATGCGATAGCGCAGAGCATCTCAGGCGGAATGACGGTCAGAGAATATAAGGATCAGGGACGGCCGCCGCGCCCCGGAGCGGTCCGGATGTTGATGGACTACGGGGCATGGGCCGGCCGCGACGCGGATAAGGCGACGGCAAAGAGACGCTGCGCCCCTTACGACAAGGCCATGTGGATTGATCTAGATCAATGTTCGCGGAGATCCACTTAGATAAAGTTCTCGTTTGCCACGACGAGGAGAACTAGGGACAAGTCACAGGGGCAAGGCATTCCTAGGAGGCAAGTCTCTGTAGGCGGTCGACCCTACGCTCGTTGATGCGCCGTGACAGGGCCCGCATGTGCCCTCTCTTTCGAGCACCTGGGAGGAGACTCCCGAGGCGGACGAAGAGAGGACGGCGGGCTCTTCCATTTTCCGGGCCGATGGCGTCAAGCGATCTCGCGCGGCACGGTTTCGCGGTGGCAGACGCGGCCCTCAGTTATGCCTAAATGCCCGATCCCGGCCTCGGGATGATGCGGCTGCCTGAATCGACCGGTATCAACGGAAGGGCGGGAAAAAAGATAGAAGCATTTCCGGTCGGCCGCGCGAAGGCGGTTCGCCTTTGCCGGCTTGATCCATGTCAAGGTCTTGAGACCGCGCACTGGGCTTGGATTGACGCATAGACCGGGCAG
>JASHRZ010000507.1 GCA_030037055.1 Alphaproteobacteria bacterium | reverse complement strand
CAAGAAAACCTCCACCGGCATCTCGTTGAAGAGCTTCAGCGCGACCGGCTCGTAGCCGCCGGCCGCCATCCATCGGCCGCGGAAATTTCCGCGGCAGAGATGCATGCCCACCGCCAAGCCAGCCGGACGCCCGGCCAGGATGCGCCGCATCAGCGAAATGTAGGTATCGATGAGCGTCGCGGGATCGCCGCCTGCCGGCATACCGCGGGATCGCACATCATGGCGATCGGCACCTCGTCGAATTGCAGGTAGCGGCAGCCGGCCGCTCGGAGCTCGGCCACCTCGGCGCGGTAGACTTCCACGAGGTCGTCGAAATAGGTCGAGATTTCGGGATAGGCCGCGGCGTCGACGGACCCCGCCTGGCGGAAGAAATGAAACGCGCTCGGCGCCGGCAGGGTGGCCTTGACCGGCGCGCTGCGCGCCATCCCTGCCGCACGCCGGTATTCCTGCAGGGTTATCGGTCCGCGGCGACGAATCGGTTTTTCGGCGACGCTGGTCGGCCACTCGAAGGCTCGGCCTTCGGCGTCCCTGAACTTGAAGTGGGCCGGTGCCAGGCGAAATCCCTCCATGCGCTCGAAGAAGAAGCCGAACCAAGAGCTGCGCCCGAGTTCGCCGTCGGTCACGGCCTTGAAGCCGATCGCCTCCTGCCGGGCGATGACACGGGCGATCTCGCGTTCGAGCAGGCCGGCGTAGTCGGAAGCCTCGGCCGGAGCACGCAGAGCGGCGTCCTTCAGGCTGCGCGGCCGGAGCAGGCTGCCGATGACTTCGGCGCGAAACGGCGGTTTGAGCGAGGCCGCATCGGTTATTGAAACCCCCGGCGGTGCGTCGGCCCGGTCACTCTATTGGACCCGCGGCGCGCGCTCAAATGCGCCGCGGAGGAAGCGCTGCCTTCATGGTGAAGGCATCCTTCCGAGCGCGCGGCGCTCGCGGCAGAGCCTCACTTCA
Source organism: Alphaproteobacteria bacterium (assembly GCA_030037055.1). Classification (GTDB taxonomy): domain Bacteria; phylum Pseudomonadota; class Alphaproteobacteria; order ATCC43930; family CGMCC-115725; genus DAHUYF01. The sequence goes on along the minus strand of JASHRZ010000507.1, from coordinate 1,961 downwards.
CATAGGCGCCGATGCCGACGAGATAGCTGCCGGCGCGGACGATATAGGACTTCTTGGGCTCGACCGCCTTGGTTTGCGGATCCAGCCATTTGGACTCGACCCTTCACCGCCCGGACGTCGCGGTTGAAAGCCTTGCCGTTGACATCCTTGAGGTCGAGCATTGACTTGCCGATGAGCGCCGAATTCACCGGATGGAACACCATGGTGCCCTTGTCGCCTGGACTCAGACAGAAAGGTCGCGGTCACGGAAGCCGGCATCGGGAGCCTTGAACGCCTCGAACGCCTTCTCCGGGCCGCTGGCCTTCAGATACTGGGCGGCCTTGATCGCCATCGCCTTTGCCTCGTCGGGGCTGGCGCGGTCGACCGCGCCCGCGGAAGCGGCGAAACCGAAAAGCAGCAGGGCCATAAGGAGCAATTTCTTCATGACGTGATCCCTTTCGTTCGGTTGGTTCGCCGGCGAGCGGCCGAGCCGCGGTGACAAGCGTGCTCGTCTCCGGTCGCTTCGACGGCCATTACACAAGAGTATCCACGCAGCGAATCAAGAGGCCGCTAATCCTGCGAATATTTCGGCATTCTCGCGCCGCGTCTTCCCGCTCGCGGCTCGATCGGCCTGCGCGGGCATGTCGCAACACGTTGCCGCGGCGCGAGGGCCGGCCGCCTGCAGGCGCTCAAGCGAACATGACGTCGCCGAGGATGTGATCGCGCAGCTTCAGGCTCGCGTGCAGCAAAGCGTCCGCCGCCGATTCCAGGTGATGGGCGATGCCGGCGAGCATGTAGAATTGCCGGGAGTCCAGCGGCGTCTTCATCAGCGCCGTGGTGACCGCGCGTTCGCGCTCGTCGGTCTGATGCTCGACCGTGACCACGCGGTCCGCCGCCTCGAGAAAGCGCTGCACGGCATCGCGTTCGCCGCCGCGGCGAACATATTGCGCGGTCTCCATCGTCCGCTGAAAGGCCTGCGCGCCGTCCGCCAGGAGGTCGGCGAGGACGAGCAAGGGCTCCGGCAGCTCGGCCAGCGGCGCGCTGTCGAACAGCAGGTTCGCGAGAAATGTCGCATCCTCCAGATCGTCGGCAGCGTCATCGGCGGTCTCGACGATGTTGCAGAAGATCTCCGTCCCGGAGATGCGGCGAACGGTCGATCGCATGTCCTTCACCACATCGTCGGCGCGGCTCTCCCAGAGCTTCGCTCGGGCGGCGTGCTCGGCGAGGCCGTCGCCGCGCCCGCCCGCGCCTTGCCGCAGCGCGGTGCGCAATCCGTTCGCAAGCCGCGAGACGATCTCCGCGTGGCCGGAGCACTCGGCGAGAAAACGCTGCTCGGCCGAGCGGAAATGCGTGAACAGCTCGGCGCGAATCCGGTCCCGGATGAGCGCCTCGGACTGGCCTTGCAGCAGTCCCGTCGCCGCGATCTGCAGGACGAAGCGGAGATATTCCTGCGCCACGTCGGCGCCGATCATCTCATGAAGCGGCTGGCCATAGCGCAGCGGCGTCTTCACCGCCTGCTCCAGCGCGTCGTAGATGAGCCGCTCGCCGCCCAGCTTCAGAAAGCCGCGGTGGCCGAGATCGTGATCGGCCGCCCATTTGAGGATGTCGATGGCGGCTTCGTTCGGAACCAGCAATCCGAGCCGCTTGCGCGCCTTATTCCAGTCGATGAGAAAGACGATGCGCGAGCCCAGCCGCTCGAGAAACGCGCGGAGCGCCTGGGCGTCCGGCGCCGCGAATCCGCCGAAGGCCAGGTAGAAGAGATCGACATCGCCGATGCCAGAGACCTGGCGCGAGCGGATGTCCTCCCAGACGACGCCGGTTCCCGCGCACAACGTCTGCAGAAAGCGGACGCGTTGCAGGTGAACGTCGCTGTAGGTCAGCGTGACGCGCAGGCCGATCACTTTGATGACGATGACATGCGCCTCGGTCGAGCCGATGTCGTTCTGGATCAGCAGCACCTCGTTCGCGCGGGCGGCGATGGT
>JASHRZ010000506.1 GCA_030037055.1 Alphaproteobacteria bacterium | reverse complement strand
CGGCTCTCGGCAGGGAGCGCTGCGTGAACGAGCTGCAGCAATTGGCGCAGGTCGAAGGGCTTGGAGAGATACTGTTCGGGATCCATGCCGTGCTCAGCCGCCCATTCGGGATCGCCGCTCATGACGATGAGCGCGATGCCGAGCTCTCTCGCAGTCTCGGCGAGACGCAGGCCGGTTTCGCCGGGAATGCGCGCATCGGTGATGACGAGATCGATCGTCTGGCGCACCAGGACGTCGCGCGCGACGGAGACGCGGCGCGCCTTGCTGACACGGAAATTCGCCGCGATGAGCGCGCGCTCGACCACATCGAGGATCGCGGGATCATCGTCAACGACCAGGATATGCTTCGGTCTCACGGCAAAGCAACCCGCCTATTGCTGCGCACCGCTTGCTGGCAACGCAAAGGCCGTGCCAGCAACCGGCCCCGACTTGATCTGGCGTTTTCCGTTGCCGGCGGCGATATTGCCTCTTGTTTAATCAGCCGATCCGGGAGGATCTTCGCCTCGCGCAAGCAGCGCGGGCGCGCCGAGCCCAGGAAAAGCCAGCTTCTGCAAGCGGTTCATCGCGATCGCGCGGATTGGCCCGGGCTTTGCAGCCGGCGATAAGGGCCGGCGCAAATAGAGTGGAGGGCCGGGACCGATTGTGAGCCTGACGGCAGCCGAGACCAGGAGCGCGGCACTTCCCTTCGACGAGATGGGGACGGCCGAGAATTGCCGCCCGCAATACCAAGGGATCCAGCAGTGGTTGGCGGAGACGCCGGCCGAGGCGCTGTCGCTGAAGCGGCGGGAGGCGGAGCTGCTCTTCCGCCGTATCGGCATCACCTTTGCCGTCTATTCCGAGGGTGGCGATCTCGAACGACTCATTCCCTTCGACATCATCCCGCGGGTGCTCGACGCCGCAGAATGGGAGCTGGTGTCGCGCGGTCTGCGCCAGCGCGTACGCGCGCTCAACGCCTTCCTGCACGACGTCTATCACGGACGCCAGATTCTGCGCGCCGGCCTGGTGCCGCCCGAGCTGGTGCTGCACAACGAAGGCTTCCGCCCGGAGATGCAGGATTTCGAGCCGGCGCAAGGCGTCTACACCCATGTCGCCGGCATCGATCTGGTGCGGCTGGGACCGCGCGACTTTACTGTTCTGGAGGACAATTGCCGCACGCCCTCGGGCGTCTCCTACATGCTGGAGAACCGCGAGGCGATGATGCGGCTCTTTCCCGATCTCTTCGCCCGCCATCGCGTCGCCTCGGTGTCGCATTATCCCGAGGACCTCTTGGAGACGCTGCAATCGGTGGCGCCGGCCAACTGCGCCGGCGAGCCGCGCGTCGCGCTGCTGACCCCCGGCTCCTACAACAGCGCTTATTACGAGCACTCCTTCCTCGCCGACGAGATGGGCGTCGAGATCGTCGAGGGCATCGACCTGTTCGTCGACGACAACATCGTCTACATGCGCACCACCGAAGGACCAAAGCGGGTCGACGTCATCTATCGCCGCATCGACGACGATTTCATCGATCCCCTGACCTTCCGGCCGGATTCCGTGATCGGCACGCCGGGCCTGTTCAACGCCTACCGCTCCGGCAACGTGACGCTGGCGAACGGCATCGGCGCCGGCATCGCAGACGACAAATCGATCTACCGCTATGTGCCGGCGATGATCCGATTCTATCTCGGCGAGGAGCCGATCCTCAACAACGTCCGCACCTATTGCTGCGGCGAGAAGGAGGAGCTGGCCTATGTCCTGGAACATCTCGACGAGCTCGTGGTGAAGGAGGCGCGCGGCTCCGGCGGCTACGGCATGCTGATCGGGCCGCAAGCGACGCGTGAACAGCTCGCCGCTTTCGCCGCCAAGCTGCGCACCGCGCCCCAAGACTACATCGCGCAGCCGACGCTCGCGCTCTCCACATGCCCCACCTGCGTCGACTCCGGCATCGCGCCGCGCCATGTCGATCTCCGGCCTTTCGTGCTGGTGGGCAAGGAAATTCGCATCGTGCCCGGCGGCCTGACGCGCGTTGCGCTGCGCGAGGGCTCGCTCGTCGTGAATTCGAGCCAGGGCGGCGGCACCAAGGATACCTGGGTGCTGGAGGATTAGTATCCGGAATCGGAAATGGCTGAGACAGCGTGCGAGATCGTCGCTCCCCTACCTCGCCCTCCCTCTCCGCCCCGGGGGGCGGAGAGGGTTGGGGTGAGCAACCCGTTCGATCGCTTCGCGATCGAAGCCAGGCGGGGCCGACCGCAAAGCGGTCGGCCGGGTTGCTGGGGCGACGAAATTCGATACTAGGCCATGCTGAGCCGCACGGCCGACAGCCTTTACTGGCTCGCGCGCTACATGGAGCGGGCGGAGAACATCGCCCGCATCGTCATGGTCGGGCACCGCATGTCCAGCATGGCGCGCTCGCTGGATAATCCCGGCAATGAATGGCACTCGACGCTGATCGCGGCAGGCTGCGAGCCGGCATTCTTCGCCAAGCACTCCGAGGCGACGGCGCCGCTGGTGGTCGATTACCTGGTGCGCGATGCCGACAATCCCTCGAGTATCTTCTCCTGCCTCGAGACGGCGCGGCGCAATGCGCGCGCCGTGCGCACCGCCCTTACCGTCGACATGTGGGACGCGTTGAACGAGACCTGGTACCAGGCGCGCAACGGCGCGCGCTTCGCTGCGCCGGCGACCAACCTGCCGGAGCTGCTGGATTGGGTGAAGGAGCGCTCGCTGCTGTTCAACGGCGCCTACTCCAACACCATGCTGCGCAACGATGCCTATTATTTCACGCGGCTCGGCACTTTCGTCGAGCGCGCCGACAACACCGCGCGGATCCTCGATGTCAAATATCACGTGCTGATGCCGCGGCACGAAGGGGTGGGCGGCGCGCTCGACTATTATCACTGGCAGGCCATCCTGCGCTCGGTATCGGCGCTGCGCAGTTATCACTGGGTCTACCACGACCGGCTGAAGCCGTGGCTGGTAGCGGAGTTCCTCATCCTGCGGCCGGAGATGCCGCGCTCGCTGCTGAGCTGCTACGATCAGATCACCCGCCAGCTGGATATGCTGGCGGAGGCCTATGGCGCCAAGCGCGGCGAATGCCATCGCATCGCCGGCGAGCTGCACGCGCGGCTGCGCTTCGGGCGGATCCAGGACATCTTCCAGTCCGGCCTGCACGAGTTCCTCACCGACTTCATCGACCGGTCGGTCACGCTGGGCGATGCGATCGAAGCGCTCTACCTGATGTAGCGACGGGCCACATGCGACTGCACGTCAGACATCAGACCTCCTATCGCTGCGACAGTCCAGTCGGCGCCGCGATCCAGACCTTGCGGCTGACGCCGCGCTCCTATGAGGGCCTGCGGGTCGTGCAATGGCAGGTGTGGAGCGACACGCACCGCGAACTCCCGATCTTCGCCGACGGCTACGGCAACCTTACCCATTGCCATGCGGTCAATCACCCGCACGCGACGGCACTCGTGTTCGTCGAAGGCGAGGTCGACACCGCGACCACCCACGGCATCGTGCGCGGCGCGCCCGAACCCTTGCCGCCGCTGTTCTTTCTGCGCCCCACCAAGCTCACCCAGCCGGACCCCGCGGTCGCGGCTCTGGCGCGCCAAGTTGCGCCGCAGGGCTCGGTGCTGAAGCAGCTGCACGCGCTGCTCATCGCCGTGCGCGAGAAGCTCGATTACCTCCCCGGCGCGACCGATGTCGCCGCCGCGGCCGGAGAGGCGCTCGCCGCCGGCGCCGGAGTGTGCCACGACCACGCCCATGTCTTCATTGCCGCCTCGCGCCTGCTCGGCATCCCGGCGCGTTATATCGGGGGATATTTGTGGACGGGGACGGAGTCGCGCGAGTACCAGGCGAGCCACGCCTGGGCCGAGGCCTTCGTCCACGATCTCGGCTGGGTGGGCTTCGATCCCGCCAACCGGATGTGCCCGACGGAGGCCTATATCCGGACGAGCGTCGGGCTCGATTACTGGTCCGCGGCGCCGGTGCGGGGGGTCCGGCGCGGCACCGCGGCGGAGACGCTGGCGGTGGCGGTGAACGTCATTCAGGCGGGCGGCGATCAATAAGCCCGCGGCGCGAGAGACAGGAAGATGACCTACTGCGTCGGACTCGATCTCAAGGACGGTCTCGTACTGCTGTCGGACACGCGGACCAATGCCGGCGTCGACAACATCGCCACCTTCTCCAAGACCTATGTCTTCGAGCAGCCGGGCCAGCGCTTCATGGCGCTGCTGGCCGCCGGCAACCTCGCGCTGACGCAGTCGATCGTCAACCTGCTGCAGGAGGGTCTCGAGACCGGCGAGACGGTCGAGACGCTGCTGACCGTGAAGAGCATGTTCCGAGCCGCGCAGCTCGTCGGCGAGGCGGTGCGCCGCATCTACCGCATCAACGGCCCGACGATGCAGGCTCAGAACATTCAATTCGACGTTTCCTTCCTGCTCGGCGGCCAGATCAAGCATCGCTCCATGCGCCTCTTCCAGGTCTACGCCGCGGGCAATTTCATTGAGGCGACCGTCGACACGCCCTTCTTGCAGATCGGCGAGCACAAATACGGCAAGCCGATCCTCGACCGCGCCGCGCGCTATGACACCGACCTCTATGACGGCGTCAAGCTCGCCCTGGTCTCGATGGATTCGACGCTGCGCAGCAATCTCACCGTCGGCATGCCCATCGACCTGCTGGTCTATCGCCGCGACGCGCTCAAGGCCGAGCTCAGGCGTCGCATCACCGAGGACGACGAGTATTTCAAGATGATTCGCGAGCGCTGGTCCGAGGCGCTGCGCGAGGCCTATCGCGCCATTCCCCGTCCGGATTGGAAGACGTGATGGCGCCGCGCTCGACACGCGCCGATCTCGTGCGCGAGGCACTGGCGGACGACATCATCTCAGGCCGCGTGCGGGCGGGCGCGCGGCTCGAGGAGGCAAGCCTGGCCAGGCG
>JASHRZ010000505.1 GCA_030037055.1 Alphaproteobacteria bacterium | reverse complement strand
GCATGGCCGGAATGAGCGCTGCAAGCGCTGCGCGCTTTTGCGGATCGGTCACGCGAATGATGGTGGCCTGCTGAAAATCCGATTTGGAAGAGGCCGAGAGCGCCGTCGCGATCAGCAGGCGCAGCAGCGGCTCCGGTACCGGTTGCGCCGCGTAAGCGCGATGCGTGCGGCGAGCCAGCACCTGGCGCAAGAAAGGGATGTCCCCGACCTCGCCGCCGAGATCGATCGCCTCGCCGAAGCGGTCTGCCAATTCTCGCGCGTAGATCCCGGGCGCGATCGATGCGTGTTCGCGATTGCCGCTCATCGCCATCCCCCGATCGTCGCAGGACCGCGGATCGAAATCGGTCCTGCTTGTGGAGCTTGCTCATTATACACTAGCCTGGGATTTTTCTTGCGGTCCACCCTTATCAGTGGGAGCCACGGTGGCCAAGACGATCGAAATCGACCGCGCCAAGCCGCTCAGGGACGAGCCGGGCAAAGGGCACAATCGCTGGCATCCTGACATTCCGCCGGTGGTCGAAATCGATCCGATGGACGAGGTGACCATCGAGACGCGAGATTCGTCGGACGGCCAGATCCGGTCGGGCATCGTCGCCTCCGATCTTCTCAAGATGAACCCTCGCGTCGTCCATCCGCTGACCGGCCCGGTCTTCGTGAAGGGCGCCATGCCCGGCGACCTGCTCGAGGTGGAGCATTTGGAGATCGTGCACCAACGGCATGCCTGGACTAGATTCGTTCCTGGGCTCGGCTTCCTGCACGACCTCTTCGACCACCCCTACCTCGTGCACTGGGACCTGGACAAGGAATGGGCCACCTCCGCGTCGTTGCCCGGCGTGCGCATTCCGAACGGCGCCTTCATGGGCACGGAAGGCGTGGCGCCGTCGCGCGAGCAGCTCGCGCACTGGGCCAAGCGCGAGGCCGAACTGAAGGCGCGCGGCGGCGTGGTGTTCCCGCCGGACCGCGACAGCGCCGTGCCGGCGACGGAAGCGATCGCCGCGCATGGCTTGCGCACGATCCCGCCGCGGGAGAACTGCGGCAACGCCGACGTGAAGCAGATGACGGTCGGTTCGCGGCTGCTCGTTCCCGTCAACGTCGAGGGCGCGCTCTATTCGGTGGGCGACGGCCACTTCGCGCAAGGGGATTCCGAATGCTGCGGCACTGCCATCGAGATGGGAGCCGCAGTCACTGTCAGGTTTCGCCTGTATCGCGGCGAGGCCGCGCGCCGCAAGATCGTCTGGCCGCGTTTCGCGCATCCCGAGTATTTCGCGCCGGCGCGATGGGCGGTGCCGCGGAACTTCATTGCAACCATGGGCATGCCGGTCCGCGAGGACGGCACGAACGAGAGTGGTGACATCACCCTCGCCACGCGCAACGCCGTCATCACCATGATCGAACTCCTCCAGGAGCGCGGCTGGAGCCGGGAGCAAGCCTATGTGATCTGCAGCGTCGCGGTGGACCTGCGCGTCAGTAACATCGTCGACATGCCGAACGTCGTGGTATCGGCACTTCTGCCCGAGGAGATATTCCATGGCTGACCTGAGCGGGCTGCGCATTGGGCTCTTCGGGGCGGGCGCGCTCGGAAGCGCGCTGATCGACCGGCTCCTCGCCGGCGGCGGCGTCCGACCCGCCGACATCGTCGCCTGCGAGCCCAAGGAAGCGCGGCGAGACGAGATCCGCGGCCGGTTCGGCGTCACGGTCACGGCCGATCCCGGAGATGCGGCCGGATGCGCCATCATCGTCCTCGCCGCGCCGCCGCTCGAGGTCCCGAAGATCCTCCAGGCCGTCGGCAACCGGCTTGAGCACCGGCCGCTCGTCATCTCCTGCGCCGGAGCGATACCGCTGGCGCTGCTGGAGGCCGCGCTGCCCGCTGGGATTCCGGTCGTGCGTGTCAACCCGAACTCGCCCTCGATCGTCGGCGCGGGCTACAATCCGGTCGCCTACGGCTCGCGCGTGACCGCAGAGGCCCGCGCGCTCGCAGACCGCTTCCTCGGATTGCTGGGCGACAGCCCCGCGGTTGCCGATGCCCGGATGAATCTCTACACGGCCTTGACTGCGGTCGGGCCGACCTACTTTCTGCCGGTCTTCGAGGCGATGATCCACGCGGGCATCGCCGGCGGCTTGTCGCGCGAAGCGGCAGTGAGCGCCGCCGTGGCGACCGCCCGCGGCAGCGCGGACATGGTCGCGCGGCGCGCCGAGCCGCCGGAGCAGCTCAAGCTATATACCGGCCTTCGCCCGCTGGACGATGCCGCGGTACGCGAGTTGGTCGGCAAGGCGATCGCCGAGGCGATCACCCGCATGGACGCGGTGCAGCAGCAGGCCGCCTCATAGCGCGACAATCAGGTCTATCTCGACCATCGCGCCGAGCGCGAGGTTCGTGACGCCCACGGTGGTGCGCGCGGGGTAGCGTCCCGCCTTGAAGCAGGCCGAGTAGACGCGGTTCACCACTGGATAATCCGCCGCGAAGTTCACGAGGTACAGCCTCGCCATCACCGTTCGGTCCAGGCTGGTGCCGGCGCCCTTCAGGACCGTCTCGAGGTTGAGCATGATCTGTTTCGCCTGCTCCTCGGCGCCGCCGGGGACGAGGGCGTTGCTCTTCGGGTCCACACCCAGCTGCCCGGTAACGAAGAGATAGTCTCCGGCGCGCACGGCATGGCTGTAGGCTGCGGTCGCCGGCGGCGGCGGCGCGCCTGGCACGGTAAGATACGCGATGTCCATGGAGCCTCCGTCCTTTTCGCAGCAGGGGTCAACGGTTGAAGCGCTCGAGGAATTGGCGGGAGCGCTCGGTCTTCGGCTGGCGGAAGAACTCCTCCGCGGCGCCTTCCTCGATGATCCGGCCATTGTCCAGGAATACCACGCGGCTCGCCGCCTCGCGCGCGAATTGCATCTCATGGGTGACGACGATCATCGTCATGCCATCGCGAGCGAGAGCCTTGATCACCTCAAGCACTTCGCCAACGAGCTCGGGGTCGAGCGCGCTGGTCGGCTCATCGAACAGGAGAACGTCCGGCCGCATGGCAAGTGCCCGCGCGATGGCCACGCGCTGCATCTGGCCGCCGGAGAGATAGGCGGGGTAGGTGTCGCGTTTCTCGACGAGGCCGACCCTCTCGAGGAGCGCTTCCGCCTCCGCGATCACCTCTTTGCGCGGCCTGCGCAACACGTGGATCGGGCTTTCGATGATGTTCCCCAGCGCCGTCAGATGCGGCCAGAGATTGAAGTGCTGGAAGACCATGCCGATGCGGGTGCGTAGCGCCGCCAGCTCGCGATCGTTCATCGGCCGATGCGCGCCATCGACGGTCTTTACCCCGATGCGCGTGCCGTGCAGGAAGATCGCGCCGCTGTCCGGCGTCTCCAGCCAGTTGATGCATCGCAAGAGCGTGGACTTGCCCGAGCCGCTCGGTCCCA
>JASHRZ010000504.1 GCA_030037055.1 Alphaproteobacteria bacterium | reverse complement strand
AGGGTCGGGGCGGAGGAGTCCTGGAAGACGTGATGGCCGGCGCCGAGCCGGCGCTCGCTGTCGATGACGACGCGCACCGGGTGGGGGCCTTGGCAGCGCCGCACGGTGAGCAGCGGGTTGTCGTGGCGGATGGTGCCGGCGCCGACGATGATGGCGTCGGCGAGCGCGCGCATGCGGTGGGTGTGGATGAGGTCGGCCTCGCCGGTGACCCAGCGCGAGGCGCCCGCGGCGGTGGCGATGCGCCCGTCGAGGCTCTGGCCGAGATGGGCGACGGCAAAGCGCCGCCCCGGCGGCACTTGCGCGAAGGGCAGATAGAGATCGAGCAGCGCCGCCGCCGCCGGCGGCTCCTCGCCGCGCCGTGCCGGGACTATCCCGCCGCAGCGCCGCACCGCCAGCAGGCGCTCCCAGGCGCCGCTCTCGTCTCTCATGCCGGGCCCCTCCGCCCCCATTCTAGAGCGCGGCGAGCCGCCGGTCAGTTCACATGGTGGTTGGCCTGTGGCGAGGGAACGCGCGCCTTTCCCGCGGTCGCGCGATGAGACGCCCCTATCTTATAGTTGCGGTCCCGATGGCGGAGCCGGTTGCTAAATCCTTCTCCGCCCTCAAGGGTGGAGAAGGACTTATGACCCTCGTTCTCGTCCCGCAGGACCATCGTCGTTTCCCCGCCCTATGCGTGATCGCGGCCATGCTCGCCGCCTGCCTCGCCGCCGTGGGCGCGCTTGCCCGGCCTCCCGCCGAGGAGACGGGCTTTCAGGCCGTGAGCATCCCGGTCATCGCCGAAGGCAGGCCCGATTCGGGTGACAGCGCGGTCAACGGCTATCTCTTCGCGCCCGAAGGCGGCGGCAGGTTTCCGGCGGTGGTGCTGATGCATGGCTGCAACGGCTATGATTGGCATTTGCCGCGCCAGCCGGGCTGGGCACTCGCCAAGACCTATGCTCAGCGCCATGTCGCGCATGGCTATGTCGCGCTGGTCCTCGACAGCTTCGAGCCGCGCGGCATCGACAATGCCTGCGGCCAGCCGATGCTCGTGGGACCGGTGCGCCGCGCCTGGGACGCGTTGAGCGCGGCGCGCTGGCTCGGCGCGCTCGCTACCGTCGACCGCGACCGTCTCGTGCTGCAAGGCGATTCTCATGGCGGATCGACGGTGCTGGCGAGCTTGCAGGCGGGGCTCTGGCATCTGCCCGAGCACTTCGCCGCCGGCATCGCCTTCTATCCCTATTGCCAGGAGGTCGGCGGCTTTTCCGCGCCGTTGCTCATCCTGATCGGCGATGCCGATGACTGGACGCCGTCCTGGCGCTGCCGGCAGATGGTCGACGCGCTGCAGCGCGCCGGCACCGGCGGCGACATCGTGCTCAAGATCTTCCCCGGCGCCTATCACGCCTATGATTTTCCCTTGCCGGCGCGCACCAACCGGCTCGGCCATTTCATGAAATACGACGCGGCGGCCACCGCGGCGAGCTGGCAGGCGATCGACGCCTTCCTCGCCGAGCATCTGCGCTGAGGCGCGTCACTTGCGCCGGAACGTCACCACCAGCACGTCGCGCCAGGCGGGGGCGGCGGGGTCGACCGGCTCGACCGGCGTCACGCCGTGATAGACGCGCGCGTCATGCACCAGCGCCGCGTCGAAGGCATCGGCGAGCGTGAAGCTGCCGAGCAGGCGGCGGTCGAGATCATGGATGCTGGTGGTGCCGCGCCGGATGTTCTGGCGCCGGATCAGCAGCACCAGCACGTAATCGACGCCGTCGCGATGCATGCCTTCGGGCGTCGGCTTGCCCGGCTCGCCGGGACGCGCCTCGATGCGGAACTGATGCGTCTCGATATGCCAGGCGCGGATGGTGGGCGCGAGCCGCTCGAACAGCGCGCGGCAGAAGCCGAGAATGGTGGCGAGGCTGGCGCCGGCGCCGATCTCCTCGGCGATCGGCTCGAACCAGCGCTCGATGCCGCCATGCAGCGGGTTGTAGTCGCGGCTCTGGTAATGCGGCTGATGCGGCGCGCGCGTGATCGCGCCGCCGGGCAGCGCCTCGAACACCGCGTGGCGGCGGCGGCGGTAGCGCCCGCCATCGGCCATGTAGGTGTCGACCGGCATGTCGTTCCAGCTCGCGGCAAAGCGCGGCCAATCGGCAAGCGGCCCCGCCGCCTCGAGCAGCGCGCGCATCCGCGCCGCCGCGACGAAGGCGTAGGCATCGCGCGCCAGGCGCTGATCGAGAGAATCGTCGGCAAGCGGGTAGCTCATGAGAACGGAGTCTAGCAGGCGCGGCCGGCGCTGTAGCCTGCGGACTTGTCGCCATGACAATCCGCCTTGCCAGTCCCCGCGGCGTCCGCCATATGCCGGTCATGGCCTATGAACCGCCCGGTCATTGCGGCTTTTGCGGCGGCGTGCTGGCGCCGGTGGCGGGCAAGCCCGGCCAGCGCCTGTGCCGCGAGCCCGCCTGCGGCAAGATCACCTATCTCTCGCCGGTGCCGGTGGTGGCGGCGATCGTCGAGCGGCGCGGCCAGGTCATCCTGGTGCGCGGGCTGGGCTGGCCCCCGAGCTGGTACGGCCTCGTCACCGGCTTCCTCGAGCCCGAGGAGAGCCCGGAGGCGGCGGCGCGGCGCGAGGTGCGCGAGGAGCTCGGCCTTGCCGTCGAGGCGAGCCGGCTGATCGGCGTCTACGCCTTTTCCCGCATGAACCAGGTGATCATCGCCTATCACATGCCGGCCGAGGGCGAGATCGCGCTCGACCGCAGCGAGCTTGAGGACTTCAAGGAAGTGCCGCTGGAGAAGCTCCGCCCGTGGAATTTCGGCACCGGCGAAGCGGTGCGCGATTTCCTGGCGCAGCGGCAGCGGCGATAAGGCTCGAGCGATGTCCCGTGCCTGCGGCCGGAGGGCC
>JASHRZ010000046.1 GCA_030037055.1 Alphaproteobacteria bacterium | reverse complement strand
GTCTCGTCGACGACGATCTTGAGCCCCGCTTTCTCCAACAGCTTTCGCGTGCCCTTGACGACCGAGACATCGAAGCTGTCATCGGCCGCGACCAGCGCCACTGTCCGTACCTTGGGATCGAGCTTGCCCAGCATCTCGATGGTGCTGCGGTAATAGTCGTCCGCCGGCGGCAGCGTGCCGAAGATGTATTTGTAGCCGCGGGCGAAGATCTGGCTCGAGGCGCCGCCGCCCTCCACCATCGGCACTTCGTATTTCTCGGCGACCGAGCTGTCGTCGAGCGCATCGTTGCTCGAGAACGGTCCGAGCAGGAAGTTCACCTTGTCGCGCGTGACGAGCTGGACATACTGGCGCACGCCGAGATTGACGTCGGACTGGTTGTCAAGCAGGTCGAGCGCCAGCTTGTAGCTCTCGCCGTTGAGCTTGACGCCGCCCTTCGCGTTGATTGCGTCGACCGCGAGCTGATAGGCGTCGCGGTAATAGCGGCCGGTATTGGCGAGGCTGCCGGTGAGTTGCACTGCCGCCCCCAGGATGATGGTCTTGGTCTGCGCCGAAGCCGAGCCGGGCAGGCCCAGCAGCAGCGCCATTATTCCGGTCGTCACCAGCAATCGCTTCATCTTTTCCTCGTCCATGGCCACCCGCTTGTTGGCCTAGGACAACTAACAGGATTTTTGCCGCTCGGGCAAGCCGGGGCAGGGCCGGCCGGGGCGCGCTCGCCCCGGCGACGCCGGCCTACCAACGTCGGCGGCATCGCTATCGCGCCGCGCTGAATTCTGATTAGATGCCGTCAAAGCGTTGCACGACGGCGCGGCCAGCGGGGAGGCAGTATGGGCGGCATCAAGGTCACCGATATCGCTTTCGGACGCGTCTGCGCCCCCGATCTCGACCGAGCGGAGCAATTCCTGACCGATTTCGGCATGGTGCGCTCCGACCGCACGCGCAGCGCGCTCTATATGCGCGGCAGCGATCCCGCGCATCACCTCTATGTCGTAGAGCTCGGCAAGCCCCGCTTCGTCGGCTGCGGCTTCTATGCCCGGAGCGAGGCGGATTTGCACGAGATCGCGGGCGTCGAGGGCGCATCTGCGGTCGAGAGCATCGACGAGCCCGGCGGCGGCAAGCGCGTCCGCCTGCGCGATCCGCTGGGCTACCAGATCGAGATCGTGCATGGCATCGAGCGTCCGCCGCCGCTCGCGCTGAGGCGCCAGCTGCTCAATTACGGCAGCGAACGCTACCGCCGCGCCGGCGAGCTGATGCGGCTGGCCAAAGGGCCGGCGCATGTCCGACGCATCGGCCATATGGTGTTGATGACCACCGATCTGCGCAAGACCGTGCAATGGTATCGCAGGATGCTGGGCTTTCTCTGTTCGGACGATGTCTATGCCGAGCGCGAGGACAACCTCGTCGGCTCGTTCAACCGCTGCGACCGCGGCGACGAGTATGTCGATCATCACGTCTTCTACTGCATCCAGGGCAGGAAGATCGGGCTCAACCACCTCTCTTTCGAGGTCGAGGACATCGACGACGTCATGCTCGGCCACGAGCATCTCAAACAGAGGGGCTATCGCCACGCCTGGGGGATCGGCCGCCACCGCCTCGGCAGCCAGGTCTATGACTACTGGTACGACCCCTGGAACCGCTGTCACGAGCATTGGACCGATACCGACCTGCTCAATGCCAAGGCGCCAGCGAATCTGGCGCGCGCCATGATCGATACCGCCTCGCAATGGGGCGAACAGGCGCCGCAAGAGTTCCGGGAGCATGCAACGCCCTGAGGCGGCGGGCGGTCGCCGCGGCGCAGAGGCCCGACGGGGGGTTAGCCCTTCGCCGTGGACGCGTATTTGCCCGCAAGCTGCGGCGTGCTCACGCCTTCGGCTTGCTTTTGCTTGTGCTCGAGCCGCGTGTCCCGCGACCAACGGCGCTTCAGCTCGTCGCGCACATAAAAGCGCAGCCGGCCCAGCCCTTCGGCCTCGAGCTCGATGACATCGCCGTCCTGGAAGGCGCTCAAGCCGCGATGGTTGGTGCCGGTTGCCACGATGTCGCCGGGCTCCAGCGTGTGGATCGAGGTGAGCCATTCGATGCAGCGCGGGATCTTGTGCGCCATGTCGGAGGTGTTGAAGTCCTGCTTGAGCGTGCCGTTGACCCAGAGCCGGATCTGGAGCCGGTGTGGATCGGCGATCTCGTCGGCGGTGACGAGATAGGGGCCGATCGGCGCGAAGGTGTCGCGCGACTTCATCTGGAAGAAGGTGTTGCCGCTGGGCGGCAGGCCGCGCGCGGAGCCGTCGATGAAGTTGACGTAGCCGAAGACGTGGCTCATGGCATCGGCTTCGCTGACGCGGCACGCGCGCTTGCCGATGACCACGGCCAACTCGGCCTCGCCCTCGAAGATCGTGGCCGGCACGTCGGGCAGCACCATGGTGTCGCCGGGACCGATCACCGCGCTCGGCGATTTGTGGAAGGCGTTGATCGGCGCCGGTTCCTTGAGCGTGCCGTCCTCCATATAGTTGACTGCCATGCAGTCGATATTGACCGGCCTGGGGAGCGGCGGACGGATCCTGACCTTGGCGAGAGAGATGCTCTCGCCGCGCACCGCCGCCGCTTCGAGCCGCGGCCGGTA
>JASHRZ010000503.1 GCA_030037055.1 Alphaproteobacteria bacterium | reverse complement strand
GCGAGCGCTGCGGCCGCGGCAACGCCTGCGCCGCCGCCGCAACCTGCACCGATCGGATTCACCCTCTCCTACGACCAGGCGACGCAGCGGCTGGTCCTCGAGGCGCGCGAGCCCGGCTCCGGCTTCGTGATCGCGCAGATCCCGCCGGGCTATGTCGTGAAGCAGTTCTCCGGCAGCGTCGGCGGCGTTGCCCCGCTGCGCGGCGCCAAGGTCGACAACGCGGTCTAGGCAATTTTTGCCGCGCCGAGGGAAAAATCTGCCCCATCGGCAGTTATCGCCCAGCAAAATTTGCCTATCGCGGGGCTTGCGCCCTTCGCGCCAGCGACGGATTTTCGCGAAACTCGCGGATTTCCGGGGCGCGCCGGCGCGCGCCGTCCGGCCGGGGCGCTGGCATGGGCATTGCGACTACGGTTCGAGGCCGCGAAGCGGCCTTTTTTCCACCCAGAAAGGATAGTCTCCCATGTCCAGCAATATTGTTCTCGGCAATGCGACTCGCCAAAACCTGCTCGCGTTGCAGAACATCAACTCCAACATCAGCACGGTTCAGGAACATCTCGCCACCGGCCTCAAGGTTGCGAGCGCTGTCGACAACGCCGTGTTGTTCTTCCAGGCCCAGGGGCTCAATGAGCGCGCCAACGACCTCTCGCAGCGCAAGTCGGACATCGATCAGGGCATCTCGTCCCTGACGACCGCGACTCAAGCGACCCAGAGCATCGTGGCGATCCTGCAGCAGATGCAGGGTCTCTTGAACTCGGCGAAGACCGAGACGGCTTCCCAGCGCGCCGCCACGGCGTCGCAGTTCAGCACCCTGGCGACGCAGCTGAACAACCTGGTCAACGACGCGTCCTATCAGGGCCTGAACCTGGTGAACTCGACCGCGTCCGTATTGTCTCTGCAGTTCAGCCAGAGCTCGACCTCGACCTTGAAGATCCACGGGTATAACCAGCAGGTCAGCACGCTGGTGACAACGCATGTGGCGGCATCGCTGCTTGCCACCCAGGCCGTCACCTCCAAATGGTCGAACATCGGGGTCAAGACTTCGTTGTTCGACAACGCGTTCAACATTCTGCAGAATGCGATCTACGCCGCCCAGGGGCAGGCGCAGTCGCTCGGCGGCAACGTGACCTTCCTGCAGACCCGGCTGGACTTCACCAGCCAGTACATCACCACGCTGCAGGGCGGCGCCGACAAGATGACGGTCGCCGACGTCAACGTGGAGAGCACCAACCTCGTCACCTTGCAGACCTCTCAGCAGCTCGCGATTCAGTCGCTGTCGATTGCGACGCAGTCGGAGCAGAACGTCCTGCGTCTCTTCCACTAAGTCATATCGTCCGATCAATGACGGGTGGGCGGCCTTCGGCCGCCCATTCGTTTTGCTTGCCGGCCGCGCCGGCCGATTTACCAATTATTGACGTTAACGCGGCATGCTCGGCGCAAGGAGAGGGCATGTCCGAACGTCCTTGTCTCATGGTGGCGACGCCCTGCTATGGCGGTCAGGTCACGACCGCCTATGCCAATTCGCTGCTCAAGCTGCAGACGGCATGCCGGTCGCACGCGATCGATTTCGAATGGCTGATGCTCAGCGGCGACGCGCTCATCACCCGCGCCCGCGCCGATCTCGTTGCGCATTTCCTCGGCCGCCCGGATCCCACGCATCTCCTGTTCATCGACGCGGATATCGGCTTCGAGCCCGAGCAGGTGTTCCGGCTGATCGATTTCGGCGCCGACATGGCCGCTGCCGCCTATCCGGCGAAACGGATCGACTGGGGGCGGGTGCGCGAGGTCGTGGCCGCCGGACTGCCGGAGCCGCAGTCGACGGCGTTGGAATACGTGTTCGAAGTCGCGGATCCCGCGCGCATCGTCGCCCGCGGCGGCTTCGCCAAGGTGCGCTATGCGGGCACCGGCTTTCTCATGATCCGCCGCTTGGTGCTGACCGCGCTGTGCGCCGCCTATCCCCAGCTCAAATACCGGCACACCAGCAGCTCGATCGACCCGCTCGCCAAGAGCCCGTATCGCTTTGCGCTGTTCGACTGCATGATCGATCAGTCAAGCGGCGTCTATTTGTCGGAAGATTACGCCTTCTGCCGGCGTTGGACCGATCTCGGCGGCGAGATCTGGGTCGACGTGGAGAGCAGGCTCACCCATGTCGGCCCGATCGCCTTCGCCGGGAACTTCGCCACGCAGTTCCGTCCGGTGGCGGCCTGAGGCGTCAGGGTCTGATCCAGCGCTTGTAGCGGCTGCGCTCGAGAATCGCGCGGATTTCGTCGTAATTCTGCACACGCTGCGCGCTGTTGGGGCCGGGCGCGAAGGCCAATCCGGGTTCCGCGGCGGCGCGCGCCATGGCGGCATCGATGGCGGCCTCGGGCAGACCCAGGAACCGCAGCAGCCGGCGCATGACCGCCACATCGCCCAGCTCCTCGTATTCGAGCGCGAAGACATCGCCGGGATCGGCCTGCGTCAGCGCCTTCTCGATGGCCTGATAGTTGCTTTCGATGGTGTGGATGTCGGCGATGAGCTCGCCGGTCCACGCCCTGAACTTGGACTCGTCGGGGACCCGGCCCCACTCCTTGCGCCCGAAATGCGACGCGGCGAGCAGGAATGACAGGTACTGCTCGACCAGATTGTCGCGCCAGAGGAAGATCTTGCGCCAGCGCCGATCCGCGCAAAGCCGCTGCAGCAGCGGCAGGTTGTGGTTGGGAAAGAGCTTGAAGCCGAACCAGCCGCAGTCGCCGACCTCCCGCTCGACGCGCTCGAGAAAGCCCAGGGGATCGGCGTTGCGGAAGCTCATGTCCTCGAGCCGAGGGTCGACCGGCCGGTGGTGGCGCAGCAGCACCATGCGCTCGTTGAACACCTCCGAGAGGCAGCGGACGCCGTCAACCGCCGCGAGATAGTCGACCAGATAGGTCGAGCCCGTGCGCGGGCAGGACACGATGACGAAGCGCTGGTGGTCGGCCATGAGACCCTCGGAAACTCGCCACGGGAGCGGCTTGCCTGATACAGGCGTATTATGCGCGCGGGGCGTTATCAGGATGTTAACCAACTCGCGTCAGCATCAGACCCGTTAGCGAACGCTGGAGGAGCAGTAGAATGCCGCTCACCATCAATCTGAAGCCCGGCGAGAAGCTCATCGTCAACGGCGTCGTGCTTCAGAATGCACACCATGCAGCAAAGCTCGTCGTGCACAATGAAGCCGCGCTGCTGCGCGAAAAGGACATCATCACCGAGGAAGCGGCGAACACGCCGGCGCGCCGGATCTATTTCACCGTGCAATGCCTCTACCTCTTCCCCGCCAAGAGCGAGCTCTATTTACCGATAATTCATCGGTTTTTAGGAGAATTCTCGGAAGCGGCGCCGAGCACGCTGCCTCTGCTGCGCAAGATCGAGCAGGAGCTCGCGGCGGACCACCTCTATCCCGCACTCAAGACAGCGAAGCAGCTCATCGCCAAGGAGCAGGAGATCTTGAATGGCGTCACCGGCACAGAAATACCCGAGGCTGCCCGCGCCGGGTAATCCGGCAAAGACGGAGGCCTGGGCATTGCTTGAGTCGGCAAGGCTGATGGAAGGAGCCAAGACGAAGGACAGGGCCGAGCTGCTGGACGCGATCCGCCGCAACTGGCGGCTGTGGACGATCTTCCAGGCGAGCCTCGTCGATGCCGAATGCACGGTGCCGAAGGAAGTGCGCGCCAACCTTCTCGGGCTTGCCAACTTCATCGACCGCCACACCGCGCAGATACTCGGCGACCCCGATCCCGCCAAGCTCGACGTGCTCGTGAACATCAACCGCCAGATCGGCGAGGGCCTGCTCGAAGGCCAGCGCACAGCGGCGGCGAAGGCGGCGAGCGCGCCGACCCCGCCGGCGCCTCAGCTGCGCGAGACCGTCTAGAAGCAGGGGACGCGCCGTCGTGGACCGGCGTAACGCCGCTCTTCCCGTCTCGGAGCTCGTCGCCGAGGCCGCGCATCATCTCGGCGCCGGCGATGCCGAGGCCGCGCTTGCCGCCCTCGCCGCTGCCGGCGCGCGGGACGCCGACGACCTGCGCCTGCATTTCGTGACCGCGCTCGCCGCCTGGCACCTGCGCGACATCGCACAGGCGCTGAGCCTTGCGCAATCCTGCTTCGACCGCGACCCCGGCAACGGCACGGTGGCGGAAGTCCTCGCCTCGCTCTACGCGCAATCGGGCGAACTGTTGGAGAGCCTTTATTACGGCAAGCTCGCCACCGCGCTCGGCCCCGAGCCGACCATGCATGACTGGATCCCGCCGGGCTTTCCCACCTTCGGCCAGGCCTTCCTGTCGATCCAGGACAAGCCGCTGCTGACGCAGTCGCGGCTGCTGCTCGCCGGCGGCAAGCGGTCCCAGGCGCTCGACAAGGCGCGCCAGCACGTTCAGGTCGCGCGCGCCGACGCGGAGGGGCGGCAATTCTACGCCGGGCTGCTGTTGCAGGCCGGCCAGGCGGCGCTCGCCGTCGAGGCGCTGGCGCCGCTGATCGAAAGCGGCCAGCCCGCGCCCGAGGTGGCGAGCCTGATGGGGCGCAGCCTCGCCGCCATCGGCGAGGCGGCGGCGGCGGCAAG
>JASHRZ010000502.1 GCA_030037055.1 Alphaproteobacteria bacterium | reverse complement strand
GGTGTCCCGCGATGCCGAGGCGAAGGCGATCAAGGACGCCTTCCGGCAGCTCGCGCTCAAATACCATCCCGACCGCAATAAGGAGCCGGGCGCGAGCGACCGCTTCAAGGAAATCGCCGAGGCCTACGCCGTCCTGATCGATCCGAAGAAGCGAGCCGAGTACGACGCCCGCGGCCATGCGGGGGTCGCCGGCTTCTCGCCCGAGGATCTGTTCGGGGGCATCAACTTCGAGGACATATTCGGCGGCCTGGGCTTCGATGCCGGCGGGCCAAGCTTGTTCGACCGTCTGTTCCGTCGCCAGGCCGCGGCCCGGCAAGGCGAGAACCTCGAGGTCAGTGCCGTGATCCCGCTGGAGCGCGTCCTCACCGGCGGCGAAGAAACCGTGCATCTCGGCCGGCCCCAGACGTGCCAAGCCTGCCACGGTTCCGGCGCCAAGCCGGGCACCAAGCCGCGGAGCTGCTCGAAATGCGAGGGAAGCGGCCAGATCGTGCGCAGCCAGCGCAAGGGCGGCATCAGCCTGCGGCAGGTGACGACCTGCGCGGAGTGCGGCGGCCGCGGCACGATCATCGACACGCCCTGCCCGGATTGCGGCGGCCGGGGCGAGACCATCCGCGAGGAAGCGCTCACGATACGCATTCCCGTGGGCGTCGAGGAACAGACGGCGCTGCGCGTGCCGGGTCATGGACTGCCCGCAAGCACGCCCGGCTTGCCGCCCGGCGATCTCTTCGTCGTCATTCGCACGGCCGAGGATCCGCGCTTCGAGCGCCACGGGTGCGATCTCTACCGGGTCGACTCCATCGATGTCGTCGACGCCGTGCTCGGCACGGACATCGACATGCCGACCCTTGACGGTCGCGTCTCCCTCACCGTGCCGGCGGGCACCCAGCCGGGTTCGATGCTGCGGCTCGTCGGCAAGGGCCTGCCGCGCTTCGGCGGCGGATCGCGCGGCGAGCTTTACGTACAGTTGGAGGTGCACATACCGGAGCGCCTGTCCGACCGGCAGCGGCAACTCTTCGAACAATTGAAGAGAGTCGCCGGAACGAAAGCTCGCAGCAAGGCCTGAGCGGTCTGCCGGGGAGTCCGGCGGAATTACGGCTTCGGCGGCGCGCCCACAGCGGAGGGTAGCTTCGATCCGCCGTCGTCGCTAACGTCGCCCTCGGATGGGCATGGGGGTGCAATGGTCGGTTCCGTCGCCGTCGGATTGGGCTTGATGGCATTCCCGTTCGAGGATGCCCGCGGATACTGGCGCTGGGTCGATTTGTGCGAGGCGAGCGCGGTCGACTCGCTGTGGCAGACCGACCGCCTCCTCAGCCGCGAGCCGATGCTGGAATGCATGACCGCTATGGCGGCGCTCGCCGGCCGCACGCAGCGTCTGAAGTTCGGCATGAACGTGCTGTCGCTGGCGCTGCGCGATCCCGTCCTGGTGGCCAAGCAATGCGCCAGCATCGACGTCCTCTCGCAAGGCCGGCTGTTGCCGGCCTTCGGCATCGGCAGCCCGCTCGCGCCGGAATGG
This sequence comes from Alphaproteobacteria bacterium, assembly GCA_030037055.1. Classification (GTDB taxonomy): domain Bacteria; phylum Pseudomonadota; class Alphaproteobacteria; order ATCC43930; family CGMCC-115725; genus DAHUYF01. The sequence goes on along the minus strand of JASHRZ010000502.1, from coordinate 2,915 downwards.
CAGGCGCTTTCACTGGAGACCGCCGATCGCGGCCGCAAGACCGACGAGGGCCTGGAAATCTTGCGGCGCCTCTGGCGCGAGGACGAGGTGCATTTCGCAGGGGTCCACTACCGGCTCGCCGGCGCCTCGATCTCGCCGAAGCCGGTGCAGGCCGAGCTGCCGATGTGGATCGGCGGATCCTCCGCCGCGGCGATCCGGCGCACGGCGCGCTTCGGCACCGGCTGGCAGGCGGGGCCGGAGACCCCTGCCGAGGTGGCGCCGGTCATCGCGGCCATTCGCGCCGCCGCCCGCGCCGCCGGACGCGCCATCGCCGAAGACCATTTCGGCGCCGGCTTTCCCTACCGCTTCGGGCGCCCCGACGATCCCGCCCTGAGGCGAGCGATGGACGCCTACCGCAAGCGCACCAGCCGCGATCCCTTCGACCATTTCGCCATCGGCGACGCGGCGGCGATCGTCGGGCGGATCGCCGCCTATGTCGAAGCGGGCGCCGCGAAGTTCATTCTGCGGCCGGTGGCGGAGGGCGTCGAGGACATGCTGGCGCAGACGCGGCGGCTGCTGGACGAAGTGTTGCCGCAAGTGGCGCAACGCTGGCCGAAACCGAGCTAGGATCTGGAGGACGGTCATGCGACTGGGCATCCATCTTCCCCATATCGGCCGCAAAGCCGGGCCGGACGCCATCAGGCGCGCCGCTCTCCAAGCCGAGGCGCTCGGCTTTGCCGATGTCTGGGTGAGCGAGCACGTCATCCTGCCCAAAGGGGCGACCTATCCTCCCTCGCCCGCCTTCCTGGAGCCGATCCTCACCTTGACCTGGGCGGCCGCCGCGACCCAGCGCGTCGGCCTCGGCACCAGCGTCTACGTGCTGCCGATGCATCACCCCGTACCGGTCGCCAAGCAGGTCGCGACCTTGCAGTGCCTCAGCGGCGGGCGCGTCATCTTCGGCATCGGCGTTGGCTGGCTCGAAGCCGAGTTCGCCGCGCTCGGCGCTACGTTCCACCAGCGCGGCCGGCGCATGGACGAGAGCATCGCGCTGCTGCGGGCGCTCTGGAGCAAAGATCCCGTCAGCTTCGAGGCGCGCTACGTCAGCGCCGAGATCTCCGAGATGCGCATGCAGCCGCGGCCATCGCCGCCGATCCCGATCTGGGGAGGCGGCACCTCGGAGGCGGCGCTGGCGCGCGCGGTGCGCCTCTGCGACGGCTGGCACGGCACCAGGCTCAGCCCCGAGAAGGCGGCGTCCATCGTCCAACGCCTGCGGCGCGAGCGGCGGGACCCCGGCTTTGCCATTTCGCTCCGCGCCGCCTGGGACGGCAAGGATGCGGGCGAGCTGCGCGAAAGGCTCGCCGCTTTCGGTGCCGCTGGCGTCGGGCATGTCGTGGCCGAGCCCGCCCAGCGCGAGATCGAGGACTGGCTGCGCAGCGTGGAGACGATCGCGCGCGCCGCCGAGGGGCTCTCCGGCCCGGGCTGAGCGCCGGAAGGAGCGACGCAGCTTTCGTGCCGCTGCAGGCTTTCGACGAGGCTGCCGCCTTCACGCCACTGCGCCGCTCGACGACCACCGGACGGCCGGAGGCTCGCGCGCGCCTCCGCGCGGCGCGAGCGCGCCACAACGGGATCTCTTTTCTCAGGCCGCCGACATCCCGGAAGCACCGAGCCCGAATTTCTCGCACAGGCACGTGCTGCGTTGCACCCTCTTGGCGCGATGTTAGGAGCAAGGGCGCCGTCAATGCGGCGCATGGTCAAGCTCCCTTCACACCTTGTTGGCGCGCTCTTTGGCGCCAGGGGGCGTCGCCGGGACGCTTATGATGCTGGTATCGCCACGCGTCCCGGCTCCTGCCCTGGCGCCAAAGATCGGCCTCGCAGCGCGTAGCTGTGCGAGGCTAGGCCGGAGACGCGAGCGGCTTTCCCTTCTCCACGACATAAGTGACGAGGATTCTGGTCCTGGCGTCCCCCGGCTTGCCGCCCGCGTGGGGCGTTTCGGGTGGGATTTGGACGGAATCGCCTGCTTTCATCATGCGGGTCGGCTGACCTTGTATGGGAAGCTCGAGACCGCCTTCCATGACATAGGCGGATTCGATTCCCGGATGCGTGTGTCGCGCCACGCTCACTCCTGCCTCTACGGTCGCTTCCACAAGCAGCGTCACATAGCCTGGCGCCGGACCGTCCATCTGTGACAGAATCTTTCGCGTGACGCCGGCCGTCGCTGCGGGCGGCGTCGTTTGGGCCGACGCATCGGCGGCAACAAGCTCCGCGATCCCGCAGAGCGCGCAAGACGCAAAGCCCGCGAATTCTCGTCGAGTCAGCATGACTTCCTCCCTGCCCACGTCCGACTCACCACAGCTCGGACTCCTCGGACGCGCATCCTAAGTCTTTAACGACCGGCTCCGCAACATGGGGATCACTCGACCTCGCCGACCCTTCTGGCGGTCGTCAGCTTCGATGAAAAGCCGAAATCGGGCTACGTCATCGGCTTGCCCCGGAGCGGCAGATGGGTGGAGCTCCAACAGCGACTTCTATGACGGCTTTTCCAATCCCGCCATGGTCGGCAACGCCGGCGCCGTTTATGCGGGCGGCCCGGCGATCGAAGCTTCGCGCAGTCGGCCGCGATCACCATCCCGGCCAACGGCGCGCTGTCCTTGAAAGGCGAATAGCCAGGAATCGGTTCAGTCGCGGGACAAGGCCCCGGTAGCCCGCTTCCGTTCCGAATGTCTCACCATCATCGGGGCCGGCGTAACCGCTTGGCAGGCGGCCAACCGTCCAACGGATCAAGCGCGGGCACAAGAGCAGAAGTAGCATGGGCCATCCCGCGCTTCCCAGTTTTCGCCCAGGACGGGCTTTCGGCGCGTCGAGCCATCCTCGGCGGTGCGACGGCCCGGTATCCCGTGCGCTCATGCCGTCTCCAGCGGAGCGGCGCAGCCGCCGGC
>JASHRZ010000501.1 GCA_030037055.1 Alphaproteobacteria bacterium | reverse complement strand
CCGGTCCGCCGCTGCTGATCTTCGCGCCGGGCGGGCTGCGCTCGCAACTCGCCTTCTGGCGGGAAAGCCCGAGCAATCCGGGCGCGCCGCCGCCCTGGATGAACCCGATGGCGGCGCTGACACCGCATTTCACCGTGGTGGCGATGGACCAGCGCAACGCCGGCCGCTCGCGCGCCAAGGTGACGGCTGACGACGGCTGGCACAGCTTCGCCGGCGATCATCTTGCACTGATGGATCATCTGGGATATCGGCGCTTTCACGTAATGGGCGGCTGCATCGGCGCGAGCTTCTGCCTGAAGCTCTGCGAGATGGCGCCGGAGCGGATCGGCGCGGCGGTGCTGCAGAACCCGATCGGCTTCGCCGACAACCGCGCCACCTGGGAGGAAGCGGTGCGCGGTTTCGCCCGGACCATGCGCGAGCGCGATCCCGGCCTCAACGAAGCGACCATCGCCCGCTTCGGCGCCAATCTCTTCGGCGGCGATTTCGTCTTCTCGGTGACGCGCGACTTCCTGCGGCGCTGCACGACGCCGCTGCTGCTGCTGCCCGGCAGCGACACGCCGCATCCGGCGGCGGTGAGCGCCGAGATCGCGCGACTGGCGCCGGACGTCGAGGTGCAGCAGCATTGGCGCGGGCCGGAGCATCTCGAGGAGGCGATCCGAACGGTCACCGATTTCCTGCGGCGCCACACGTTGTAAACGGCGGCATCTGGGTCGCCGCCGCAATCATGTCCGAAAACGGCGAGACGCGGCCGGCGCTGGCGCTATGATCGCGCCCATGAACCTCGACCGCGCCGCTTGCTATCGCGCCATCGAAACCCGCGATGCTCGCTTCGACGGGCGGCTGTTCGTCGCCGTCAAGACCACCGGCATCTATTGCCGGCCGATCTGCCCGGCGCGCACGCCCAAGCCGGAGAATTGCGTCTTCTTCGCCTCGGCGGCGGCGGCGCAGGAGGCGGGGTTCCGGCCCTGTCTGCGCTGCCGGCCGGAGATCTCGCCCGACCTCGCCGCCTGGCGCGGCACATCCAACACCGTGCAGCGCGCGCTGACGCTTATCGCCGAGGGGGCGCTCGACGGCGAGGCCGACGGCGTCGACGCGCTCGCTTCGCGGCTCGGCCTCGGCGAGCGGCAGCTGCGCCGGCTCTTCCGCGAGCATCTCGGCGCGAGCCCGATTGCGGTGGCGCAGACGCGGCGCGTGCTCTTCGCCAAGCAGCTGCTGCACGAAACGCGGCTGCCGATGACCGAGGTGGCGCTCGCCGCGGGGTTCGGCAGCCTGAGGCGCTTCAACCACACTTTCAAGGGGCTGTTCGGCCGTCCGCCCCGCGCGATTAGACGCAGCGTGCGCGGCGCGGCCGCGGCGCCGGCCGGTATCGCGCTGAGCCTGCCGCATGCACAGCCCTATGACTGGGAGGCGATGCTGCGCTTCCTTGCCGCGCGCGCCATCCCCGGCGTGGAAGAGGTCGCCGACGGACGCTATCGCCGCAGCATTGCGCTCGAGGGGAGCCAGGGCTGGATCGCGGTGACGCGCCACAAGCGTGGCGATGGACTCGTCGCGGTCATTCATTTCCCCTCGGTCAAGGCGCTGCCCGGCATCGTCGCGCGCATCCGCCGCGTCTTCGACCTCAACGCCGATATCGGCGCCATCGCCGCGCATCTCGCGCAGGATGCGCGTCTCAAGCCGCTGGTGGCGGCACGGCCGGGGCTGCGCGTGCCCGGCGCCTGGGACGGGTTCGAGCTTGCAGTGCGCGCCATTCTCGGCCAGCAGATCACCGTCGGCGCCGCGCGCGGGCTCGCCGGGAAGCTGGTGCAGCGCCATGGCCAGCCCCTTGCCATCGCCGGTGCGCCTGCATCGCTCACCCATGTATTCCCGCCGCCTGAAGCGCTCGCCCGCGCCGATATCGCCGCGCTCGGCATGCCGCGCGCCCGCGCGGCGGCGCTGGCCGGACTCGCCGCGACTGTCGCTGCCGATCCGGACCTCTTCGGCGCCAGCGCGGACCTCGACACGGCGACCGCGCGGTTTCGCGCGCTCGACGGCATCGGCGAGTGGACGGCGCAGTACATCGCGATGCGCGCGTTGCGCGAGCCCGACGCCTTTCCCGCGGCGGACATCGGCCTGTTGCGCGCGCTCGCCGATGCCGAGGACAAGCGGCCGAGCCCGGCCGAGCTGCTGCGCCGTGCCGAAGCCTGGCGGCCGTGGCGCGCCTATGCGGCGATCCATCTCTGGGCGGCGGAGGCGCCGCCGGCGCGGTGCCCGGCCGCCCGATTTCCCGCGGTGTCAGATGTCCGTGCCGCGCCCTGAGAGCTTTACCGTCGCGCGTCTGCCGAGTCCGATCGGCGTCATGCTGCTGGCGAGCGAGGGCGACGGGGCGTTGCGCGCCCTCGACTGGGAAGACCATGCGGCGCGAATGGAGGCGCTGCTGCGCCGGCAGTACGGTCAGGACCTCAAGCTGCGCGAGGGCACGGCGCCGGCGGCGCTACGCCGGGCTCTGGCCGCTTATTTCGACGGGGCCCTGGGGGCGCTCGACACGGTCCCGGTGGTGACGGCGGGAACGCCCTTCCAGCGCCAGGTCTGGGCGGCGCTGCGGCGGATTCCGCCAGGTACGACCCTGAGCTATGGCGCGCTGGCGGCACGCATCGGCCGGCCTGCGGCGGTACGCGCGGTAGCCGCCGCCAACGGCGCCAATCCCGTCAGCATCGTTGTGCCCTGCCATCGCGTCATTGGCGCCGACGCGAAGCTTACGGGATATGGCGGCGGACTCGCGCGCAAGCGCTGGCTGCTGGCGCATGAAGGCGCGCTGCCGGCTCAGCAGGCCGGGCGCGGTAGCGTCTCGATGTCGTCGAGCTTGGCGCGGATGACGTAGTCGCCGTAGTCGAACAGCATCTCGCCGACCACGCCGTTATCGAACAGCCGGATGGTCTCCTCGTAATCCGGCAGGCCGCTGGTATCGGCGGCGGGAAAGAAGGCGAGACGGATGCGCCAGGACGGCCGGTCGAGCAGCGGCGTTTTGGCCAGCGGCGGATCGCCCTTCCCGGTCGCGCCGGGCGGCAGAAGCGGCCCGATGAAGGCGGTAACCTGCGCTGCAGTGGCGAGATCCGAGCCGTCGAACAGCCGGCGCGTGACGAGCTGGTCGCCCGCCTCGGCGCGGGCGATCAGGAACAAGGTATGCGCGGTCGGAAACAGCGCGCCCGCCGGCAGGGTAAGCGTCGTCGCCTCGGGCCGGGTGAACTCGGCGGTGCCGGACTTGTCCAAACCGTCGAACTTGGCCTCGCCTCGGATCTCCTCCGCAGCGGCGTCGGCGCCATGGGGCTCGTCCTCGCTGTCGCTGGGTCGGCGCCCGTCCTCGCCGCTGGTCTGGCGGCGCTCGTCGAAGCGGTAGCGCAACCCGTCCTTGGATTCCCAGCTGACCAGGTTCGACTTGATCCTCTCGTCTCCTTGCTCGGCATATTGCAGGCGCATAAGGAACCGCTCCTGCTCGGTCCAACCGTCGCAGGTCTCGCCCCACTCATCGAGCACCGCGCCGCCGGCTGCGACGATGCCGCTGGCGGATTTCGCCGAGACCAGGCTGAGATGATAGAGCGCACGATAGGGCGCGAGCTCACCGGCGCGCGCCGGGACGCCGACGAGCCCCAGCAAGGCTACGACGCCAAGGAGACGGGCGGCGGGCGCGGTCATTCGGCCGGACGCAGGGCGGAGGCGGCGCCCGTCCCCGGGGCGGCGGAACGGCGAAGGCCGAGACGGCTCCAGCAGCTGGGAAAAACAGAGACCATTGGGATGGTATAGAACGCCAGCACCTGCAACACCAGCAGGCCGACGACAATGCCGCCGACGCGCGGCTCCGTGCCCGAAGTTCATGTAAAAGGGTTTAACATGGGGTGGTCGAGGCACGGGCGCGGCGGCGGTCATCGCGGCTATCATCACGGCAATCTGCGCGAGGCGCTGGTCGCCGCGGCGCTGCAGCTCATCGCCGAGCGCGGACCCGCCGGCTTTAGCTTCGTCGACGCAGCGCGGCTCGCCGGCGTCAGCCCGGCCGCGCCCTATCGGCATTTCCGCGATCGCGACGAGCTTCTGGCCGAGGTGGCGCAACGGGGCTTCGCGGTGTTCGACGCCGCATTGGTCGGCGCCTGGGATGAGGGCCGCCCCGATCCCCTCACCGCCCTCGACCGCGTCGGCCGCGCCTATCTCGCCTTCGCCCGGCAGCAGCGCGCCTATTATGCCACAATGTTCGAGGCCGGCTCGGCGCTCGACCGCCATCCCGAACTGCGCCTGGCCGGCGAGAGCGCGCTGGGATTGCTGCGCCGGGCAGCCGAGGCGCTCGTCGCCAAGCTGCCAAAGGAGCAGCGGCCGCCGACGCTGATGATGGCGCTGCACATCTGGGCGATGACCCATGGCATCGCGTCCTTGTTCGGCCGCGGCGATCAAGCCCGCCGCGCGCTGCCGATGTCGCCCGAGGATCTGCTTGAAGCCGGCGTGCTGGTCTATCTTCAGGGCCTCGGCCTCGGCCGCCCAGCGCCAGGGCCTTGACAGGCGCGCGAAGAAAGCCATGCGAATGTAAACAACATTTACATCGAGGCGGTAATGAGCGTCGCGGCAGGGCTTGCAGACCTGGCTGGACGGCCTGGATCGCTCTCATGGTGCTGGGCTTCGCGCTGTTCTGGCCTTTGGGTCTCGCCCTTTTGGCCTTTCTCCTAGGGAGTGGAAGAATGGGATGCTGGAAGCACGGCCGGCTTTCGCGCCGGCATGAAGGCAGCGTCGATCGGATCCACGAAAGGCAAGCGGGCAGGCCGGGATCGAGCGGCAACCACGCCTTCGACGAGTATCGCGAGGCCACCTTGCGCCGGCTTGAGGAGGAGCAGCGCGTTCCTCGACTTCCTGGACCGGCTAAGGCTGGCCAAGGACAAGGCGGAGTTCGACCAGTTCCTGGCCGAGGGCCGCCCGCCGGAAGCGCCGCAGCCGCAGGGCTGAGGGCAAAGCGGCGGCGATCCGGTTCGGCGCCTTCCTCCAAGCGGACGCGCCGACGACGAGGAGCCACGGCCATCGAATTCACCATCGCGCATGCCCGCTATCTCCCCTTACAGGAAGGTGCCATCCGATATGTGATTGCCAATAGAAGCGGCGGCCGGCCGCGGGAGCGTCGCTCCGTGCACAACTTCCACGACATGCCCACAAAAAAGCCATAGGCTGGCGCAAGCCGCCCGTGGACACTACGTCTGGCATGCCAAATCAATCCGCTAGTAGCTGTTTGTTAAGATTGATCGGATATTCACAAGTGAATGTCACTGGATGCCGTAGATGAATCGGGGAACTGGATGCGCCTAAGTCCAGACGCGGTAAAGGCGATAATGCACCTCCACGAGCGCTTCCTTTCCCGCAAGCCCGGCGGCCGGCGTGCGCAGCTCGGTTATACCGATCTTTCCGCTTGCGATCTTGCAGGCTGCGATCTGAGCGAGGCCGAGCTCACCGCGGTCCGGCTGCGTCGGGCCAACCTCGCCGCAGCGACTTTGCGCGGCGCGCAGCTCTCGCTCGCCGATTTGCGCCAGGCCGACCTCGAGGGCGCCGACCTGACGCGCGCCGATTTGCGCGGCAGCTGCTTTCGCGGCGCCGAGATGAACCGAAGCGTCCTCGCCCATACCGATCTGCGCGAGGTCACGGTGGTGCTCCACGACGCGCGCCAGGCGCAGATCGTGCGTAGCTTCCGCGAGCCCTTCGGCGAGGACGGGGAGGGCGAAGCGACGCCGCTGCCGCAAGGCAGCTCCTGCAATCTGCGCGCGGACTTCACCGACGCGGTGATGCGCGGCAGCACGCTCGAAGGCGCCGATGCGCGCCGCGCCAACTTCACCGGCAGCATCCTCGAAGGCGTCAATTTCGCCGGGGCCAGGCTATCGGGCGCCACGTTCCATTCCGCCGTGCTCACCGGCGCCAATCTGCACGGCGCCGACCTCGAGGGCGCCGATGTCAGCGACGCCATCCTCGATCCCGAGGCGCTCGAGCTGTTCGAGCTTCAGAAGGCGATCACCAGCCCGCCCTCCGCCAAGAGCGAGCCCGACCTCGCCGCCGCACTCAAGGAGCATGAGCTGTGGCTCGACAGCCAAGGGCAGAAGGGCAAACGCGCGCTGCTCGCCAGGCTCGACCTGAGCGACCGCCAGCTGGCCCGTGCGCGCCTGGTCATGGCCCTGCTGCCCGGCGCGAGACTGCACCGCACCAATCTCGCTCGCGCCCTCCTCACCATGGCCGACCTGACTTCGGCCGATCTGCGCCAGGCGCTGCTGACCGAGGCCGACCTGCGCGGTGCCACCTTGCGCCGCGCTTGCTTCAACGCGGCAAACCTCGCCGGCGCCAAGCTTGGTCCGCTGGTCGATGTCGGCACGCACCACATCGACTTTCCCACCAATGGCGACCGCGCCCGCTTTGCCGGCGCCAACCTCGCCGGCGCTAATCTGCGGCGCGCCAATCTCGTCGGCGCCGACTTCTCCGGAGCCGACCTCACCGGAGCCCAGCTGCAGGAGGCGAAGCTCGACGCCTGCACTTTCACCGGCGCCACGCTCACCAACGCCAATCTCGACGGCGCCAGCCTCGACCGCGCGAAGGGCCTGCCGCGCAAGCGCTAGGAGCCTCTCTCAGGCCGCGTAAAACGCCTGCCCTGAAGCGGCCATGTCGCGCAGCAGCCGGGGCGCGGCGAAGCGATCGCCGTGACGCTGCGCCAGGCGGTCGCACTCGGCGATGAAGCGCGCGAGGCCGATGCTGTGCATCTGGCTCACGGTGCCGCCGAGGAAAGGCGGGAAGCCCCAGCCGAGGATGGCGCCGACATCGGCGTCGCGGGGATCGAGCACAACCTTCTCCTCGAGACAGCGCGCCGTCTCGACCGATTGGACGTAGAGCAGGCGCTGCTTCAGCGCGCCGATTTCGGGCTGCGCGGCGAGCGGCGTGAAATGCTGCGCCAAGCCCGGCCAGAGCCGCTTGTGGCCTTCGGCGGGATAATCGTAGAAGCCCTTGCCCGCCTTCTTGCCGATGCGGCCAAGCTTTTCGACCATGAGATCGATCACCGCCTCGGCTGCGGCGTTGCCGCGATAATCCTTGCCAAGATCGGCGCGGGTCTGTTTTCTCACCTTGTAGATGAGCTCCATCGACACCTCGTCGGCAAGCGCCAGCGGACCCAACGGCATGCCGGCCATGCGCCCGGCATTCTCGATCAGCGCCGGCACGACGCCTTCGCCGAGCAAGGTCAGCCCTTCACTGACATAGGTGCCGAAGACGCGGCTGGTGTAGAAGCCGCGGCTGTCGTTGACGGTGATCGGCGTCTTGCCGATGCGCCGGACAAAATCCATGGCGCGCGCCAGGCACGGGTCGGAGGTGCGGCGCCCGCGAATGATCTCGACCAGGCTCATGCGGTCGACCGGCGAGAAGAAATGGAGGCCGATGAAATTCTCCGGCCGGGCGCTCGCCTCCGCCAGGCCGGTAATCGGGAGCGTCGAGGTGTTGGAGGCGAAGATCGCGCTCGACGCCAGCACCGCCTCGGCCTGCCGGATTACCTCGGCCTTGACCTTGCGGTCCTCGAACACCGCCTCGACGACCAGCTCCGCGCCGCGGAGATCGTCAAAGCGTGCGGTGGGATGGATGCGCGCGAGCATCGCGTCGCGCTCCGCCGCGCCCAGGCGGCGTTGCTGCGCGCGCTTGTCCAGGATCGCCTGCGCCTGCGCCTTGCCCTTCTCGGCCTGCGCCTGGCTGGTGTCGAGCAGCAACACCTCGATGCCGGCCTCGGCGCTGACATAGGCAATGCCAACGCCCATCATGCCGGCGCCGAGGACACCGATGCGGCTGTAGCCCTGCTCCGGTACGCCCTTGGGCCGCGCCGCCAGCTTGTTGGCCTCGCCGATCGAGAAGAACAGGGTGCGAATCATGTTCCGCGCCTCGATGGAGCGCGCGCAATTGACGAAATAGCGGGTCTCGATCTCGAGGCCGGTGTCGAGATCGGTGATCAGCCCTTCATAGACGCAAGAAGCGATGTTGCGCGGCGCCGGGTAGTTGCCCCAGGTCTTTTCGTGCAGCAGCGCGTTGCCCGCGACGAAGGTCTCCTGTCCCTTGGGCGAGAAGACTCCGCCATCGGGGATCTTGAATCCCTTGCGG